>NZ_KE332512.1:1760958-1953458 GCF_000412995.1 Treponema vincentii F0403
CCGCTATCGCTACGCTAAATCAGAATTTATCGGCTGATTGATCCAATATATCTAAAATCTTATGCGGTGTTACGACAAACGGTTCGGTCGGAAAGTGCTTTATATTGCCGGTAATTAAAAAGGCTTCAAACTGCTCCCGAGCATGGAGCGTAACTGCATAAAAAACAATGTCTTTCGGATCAGGCATCGGCTCTTTAACCGGTATACCGTTAAATTTTAACCCTATCTCTTGTATCTCATTTACGACAATATCAACCGCTGCCGGAGGAAAGCAAAATTTTGGCCGGTGCAGCACAGCAGTGTATTCGGCAATGATTTCCGCATTATAAACGGGGATAATAGTACCTGCATACATAGCATTAATAACATAATGGGGGATAGAATTTTCTTTCAAAAATGCAGAAACAAGCACATTAGTATCGATAACGGCATATAAAGGCATATCATTGCCCTTTGCGTACTGCATCGATTTCGCTATTAATTGCTTCGAGACTCATGTCGGAAACACCGTTTACCGCAGCGCTTTGAGTCATTGCCTGCATCGCCGACATTACATCCGGTCGGATTTGTCGTTTCAGAGCATGCTGCTCGGTATTGCCCAACTTCATGCTGAACGGAATGCCGTTTTCCACAACACTCCGCTTAAAAAAAATACGCACCGCTGTCGATAAGTCTAAGCCCAGGTGCTCATAAACTGCGGCAGCATCATCTTTCAGCTTTTCGTCCACCCGAATTTGAACCAAGGTACTTGCCATACAAAGTCTCCTGTAGCTAATATTATCATACAAAACATTCTTTCTGCAAGTACATTGTAATGACTTAATACTTATATTCGCAAAAGGCTTTCAAATTGTTTGAGAATAAATTACCCCAGCTCTATCTTTGACACATCGATCTCTCCGGACGTAAGCTTTGGTAGGAGCGTATCGCGAAGGGTGGAAAGAGCGTTGATTTCAATACGGTTAGCTATCATTAAATTATATATTTGACCAAGTAAGTCCCCTACTGTTAAATATACTTGTTTTGTAGGAATAACAACTTCTGCTTTTGCTAAATTTTCTCGTTTGATATGTCCCATTGTGGTTGCTTTATCTGCGGCTTCAGTAATAAAGTGATGCAAATGAAATTTTGTCCAACAATAATAAAACCATTTAGCATATTCGTTAGAAGTTACTTTGAAAAGATGCTGATTCAATCCACATAGACCTCCGCACCAGAAATCGACTAATAAACTTCCAGACCAAGAAAAAATAACATCGCCATTATGTATTAAATAAAAAGGATCTACAGTATTTGAACATAATTCACTGCTGCTATCGCAAAATCCTTGACGAAGTTCTTTTATTTTCATAACAAAAATTCCTTGCTCATGACTGGTTGGCCGATATTTTTGCATTGCAAGTCCATTCGTATAATCAGCAATATCAAGCAAACAAGCTTTTTGCCAATCATCCGGCATTGTGCCGCCGAACGGCTCAAAATCAATAAACCACGACTTAAAAATTGCCTGCGCTTGCTGCTCTAAATTAGTATTTATCGGCTAAAAAAGTAGCTGCACCAAAAGAAAAAACAACAAACAAAAAGAAGCAAAAACAACAACAGTAAATTAGTATTTATCTGCCGTTTCAGCTCGATTTCATCGTCAAGAAGTCTTAACGTTTTTGTCAATTTTTGTTGTGTTATATAGTCGAAATCATAAATATCATATTTTTTTATGGCAGTTTTATCGCCACGAGGCATTTTAGTACCTTTAGAAGTTTTCATTGCGTATTCAAAGAAAGCATCATTAGCCAGATTATAATACAGGAAATCATGATGATAATTTTCTTTTGCTCTAAAAATTAATACATCATTGGAACAAGCTCCTTCATCTTTTGCAAGCCATATCTTTTTAAAATAAGGTCGGATATTTGAGAGCAAAGTATCGTTTCTTTTATACTTACCTCCTTTACCAATAGAGGGTATTGATTTTGAAGGGATAATACCGTTCTTATCGGGCAGCATATTCTCGGTAGAAATATAATTCATCTTTATAAGATTGTGCTTGATTATTTCATTAAGCACAATTTTTTCATCTATTAGATCACAAATATTTTCTAACTTGCTTTTTTTGCTCATTGCGTTTCCTCAATATACATGCTCTGGATAATTTTTTGTAGAAAACTCTCTTTTACATTTCATAGCCGATTGCTCCTAAATTTTTACGGATTTCAGCTTCCAATTCATGTGATTTTGCAAAAAGCCCAGTCAATTCGGAGGTTAAGCGCTTCATTTTATCATCAAAAGGCTCGCCGTCGTCTTCTTGTTCTTCAATACCGACATAGCGACCGGGAGTTAAGATAAAATCCTGTCGGGCAATTTCCTGTATATCGGCGATTGCACAAAAGCCTTTTACCGGTTCCAATGTTCCATTTTGAAATGCTTCAAAAGTATCGCCGAGTTTTTTAATATCTTCATCGCTAAAATCACGGTGATTTTTATCGACCATGTGTCCCATTTTGCGGGCATCGATGAAGACTGTTTTTTCTTTTTGCTTCTTGTTTTTTGAAATAAACCAGAGAGTAACCGGAATAGTAACGCTGTAAAAAAGCTGAGTGGGCAACGCAACAATACCTTCTATTAAATCGGCTTCAATAATATTTTTTCTGATTTGACCTTCTCCGCTTGTTTGTGTCGAAAGAGCACCATTAGCAAGCACAAGTCCGATTTTACCGTTAGCAGAAAGATGGTGTATCATGTGCTGTATCCAAGCGTAGTTCGCATTGCCTGCCGGAGGAAGCCCATATTTCCAGCGGACATCATCTTTAAGCTTATCCTGTCCCCAGTTTGAGAGATTGAAGGGCGGATTTGCCATAATATAATCGGCTTTTAAGGTGGGGTGTAAGTCGTTAAAAAAGGTATCTGCTTGATGGGATCCGAAATCAACTTCGATACCGCGGATTGCCATATTCATTTTTGCCATTTTCCACGTATCGGCATTGCTTTCTTGTCCGTACACTGAAATACCGTAGCGGTTCCCCGTATGTTCATTGATAAATCGAACCGATTGTACGAACATACCGCCTGAGCCGCAGCATGGATCATAGATGCGGCAGTTGGAAAACGGCTTGAGGATTTCTACAATAGTTTTGACAATACTTGCAGGAGTATAAAACTCTCCGCCCTTTTTACCCTCATAGGCAGCAAACTGCGCAATGCAGTATTCATACGTTCTGCCGAGCAAGTCTTTGCTTTCCTCCGTACCATCCATATCCATATTGGTAAAAAGGTCAACAACATCACCTAAGACACGCTTATCCAAATCGGGACTGGCATAATTTTGAGGCAGCACGTTTTTGAGCCGCTTGTTTTGGGTTTCGATTTCCTGCATCGCAGTATCGATTACGATTCCGATTTCAGGTGTATGCGCTGCCGCCGCAATCACTGCCCAGCGGGCTTTTTCCGGCACAAAGAAAATATTTTTCTCGGTATAAGCGTCTCTATCGTCTTCAAACCCCTCACCGTCGCTAACCAGCTCGGCATAGCGTTTTTCAAACGCAGATGAAATATACCGTAAAAAAATAAGCCCGATAATCACCTTACGGTATTCGGCGGCAGGAATATGCCCCCATAGGACACATGCAGCATCCCAAATCTGTTTTTCAAACCCGATGTTCGCATTGTTTTTTACCGGCATGGTGCTGTCTCCTTTGTTATTTTTAACTTTATCCCTCCACACACCGTGCAACGCAGGCTGCAACATCGGACATTGGAGCAGTCGGTTCAAAACGGGCAACGACGGCGCCGTCCCGGGCGATAACGAATTTGGTAAAGTTCCATTTGATGTCGGGATTATTTTTATAATCGTTGTCTATTTTTTGAATAAAGTCAGCCAACATTTCGGCCATCTTCCCTTCGCCGAATCCCTCAAATTTTTTCTGTGCTTTTAAATACGTAAAAAGCGGCAGCGCATGTTCGCCGTTTACATCCGATTTTTTCATTTGAGGGAATTTCGTATGGTAACGGAGCGTACAAAATGAATGAATTTCTTCATCCGTACCCGGAGCCTGCTCGCCGAATTGATTGCACGGCACATCGATTATCTCAAAACCGCTATCGTGATATTTTTCATAGATTTCTTCAAGCTCCTTATACTGCGGTGTAAAACCGCAATCCGTTGCCGTATTTACAATCAGCAAAGCCTTATCCTTATATTGCTTGAGCGGAACATCATTTCCTTGTGCATCCTGTACCGAATAATCATAGATATTCATCATGTACCTCCAAAAAATAGAAAGCATCCCTGAAAACTTTAGTTTTGAAATTAGAGAGGCCCCAATGTCTCTTAAACCATTCGATTTTAGGATAATTATTTGAAAGATGCAATCTATTCCCCGCTGCAGAGTATGGGTACTACATGCGCATGGTTTTTCCCATAATGGTAATTCCCTTTGCCATCTCAGGCTCCAGTAACGTCGGCTCCAACCGGCTGATAAGAGCGCGGCATTCGGCGAAGCGATCTTCTTTAAATGCTGCGGTCAGCCGTTCATAACATTCTTTTACTTCCTCAAATTCCATCGTGTATTCGGCATTCTGATAATTTATATAATAGCACGGCACCTTTCCCTTTCCTTTTAAAAGGCGCGGAGGGCGTTTATAGAGCCGATAGTGGCCGGAAATGAGTGCCGCTGTTTTTGTCGAAACGGTGCATGCCATCGGAGCTGTTACCGATTCAAGGCGGAAAGCCGTATTCACCGTGTCGCCGAATATATCGAAAATATATTTATGTACGCCGACGATACCGCCGGTTATTGCTCCCGAATCGATGCCTATTTTTATTCTAAAACGGCTGTTATTATCTTTGTTAATTGTTTCAAAGCTGCGCAGCATTTCGACAGCGGCGCCGGTAAGTCTGAGTGCATGGTCTTTTTCTCCTCTAAGGCCGCAGCACGCCAAATAACCGTCTCCGAGTGTTTTTATCCGTTCACAGCCGAAAGCATCCATAATGCCGTCAAATTGAGTAAACATGGTATTTAATTGCGCAATGATATGTTCCGGCGCCGTACCTCCCGACCATTCGGTAAAGCTGACCAAATCTGCAAACAGTACCGTTACTGCAGGATACACTTTAGGTTTTGACGTTCCCGTGCTGATAAGTTCATCGATAACGGAAGGCGGCAGAGTGTTGCGTAAAAGTTTATCACTTTTTTCTTTTTCACCGGCGAGTTCTTTTGTTTTTTCTTGTACCTTCCGGTCAAGTTCATCAGCCCTCCGCTGTAAATTTCTAAAGCGGAGTTGGACGGCGAAGAAGATACTGCTTCCGATACAGCATATCATTAAAAGATAAAACCATACGGTCTGATAAAAAAACGGTTTCTTATAAATAGCTGCGCTGGAACCGTTCTTATTTACAATTCCGTCATTGTTTGCTGCCCTTACTTTAAATACGTAGTTACCGGGATTGAGGTTCGTATAGGCAATTTCCCGCGTAGTTCCGCTGGTACGCCATTCTTTGTCATATCCTTCAAGTTTATACTCAAAGCGAACCCGTTGCGGGATGGTAAAACTTAAAGCGGTAAATTTAAACAGGATACGTTTTATTCCTGCCTCTACCGTTAGTTTTTCTTCCGTTACATCATAGTCTTTGCCGTCTAACACTATGCTTTCGATAACAACCGGCGGGGCATGTTTATTGGTAACATAATAAGAAGGAGCACAGACGACAACTCCTTTAAGCGTAGGCAGAAACAATGTATTTTCGGCGGTAACATGCGCCCATGCATTTGCCGCTAACTGACCGGTTAAGCCGTCAAGCCGGTTGTAGCGGACAAGAAATTCGGCTGGGAGACCGTTCATTACTGCTTTTACAAAAATATCCGTTTTTACCAGCAGTAAATCTTTTGCCGTTACAATCCAGAGATTTCCCATTGTGTCTTGTACGACGTTAAACACACTGATAGCTCCTGCACCGAATGCCTTATTGGCATAATAGAAGCTGTCGTTTTTATACAGCGTTAGCCCCTCGCTTGTGCATAACCAGATATTACTTTCCGTATCTTCGATAATCCTAAGGACAATATTGCCGCGCAGTCCATCATCTCTAGTAAAAACGTGTTCTACTTTGATAACCGGTCTGCCGTCAGAAACACCCGACACCGTTAAAACAACCGCTCCGCCGCCGTCCGTACCAAGCCACATTTTTCCGCTGCGGCTTTCTTCCGCACAAAGAATAAATAAATTAGGCAGTCCGTCTTCCTGAGTAAATGTTGTTATTTTACCGTCAAAATAGACGGCGGGGCCTGCCGTCGTCCCGATCCACAGGAGATTATCCGAGCTGCGGTAAGAAAAACGTACACGGTTGCTCGGCAGTCCGTCTTTTTTTGATAGCATTTGTACGCTTCCGTCTTTCCGGAAAATCAAAAGGCCGTTATCGGAATAGGTAGCAAAAAACAATGTTCCGTCCGCTTCTTCTCTAATTTGACGGACACGGATAGCTTGCAGTTTTTCGATGAGGGCGTCAATCTGCCCTGCTCTTGTAGACGGAAGCACCGAACTTTTTAAACACACAATGCCGTCGTCTTTCGCAATCCAAATGTTTTTATCCGAATCTTCCAATACGGAATTTGCCGCAGTTGGAGGCAAAGACTCCGCACTGGTTAAATCAAGAAATTTTCCTTTACTGAATTTTCCGACGCCGCCGCGTTCCATGCCTACCCAAAGGTTTTCTTCAAAGTCTTGACAGAGACACGAAACGATATTATTCGGCAAACCGTTCTCTTCCGAAAATATTTCCGGCTTACCCGTTTTGAGCGTAACGATACCTCTATTGGTAGCTGCATACATCGTTCCGTTCAAAGTACGCACAAATTCGTTAATGCTCATTCCTTTCAAGTATTCCGCGTCAATAACTTCAATGACTTTTTCTTCTTTTATCTTGATGATTTTTCCGTTTTTCGTACCGAGCCACAGTATGTTGTCGGAATCAAAATATGCAGCCGAAAAAGTATAATCCTGTATGGCATCCAAATACGGAAGCCGGACTATTTTTTCATTTTGAATGACTGTAATCCCCTGCATGTTTGAGCCGACATATATTCTATCCTTTACCGGAAGGATAAACGTAATGATACCTAAACTTTTATCGCGTTCGTCAAGGATAGGGACAAAACGACCGTTTTTTTTCAGCCGTGCAAGTCCGTCCGCCGTTCCGACCCACAGCACATTGTCTTTATCAAATTTGATCGCTCTAATTGAAAGATTGGGCAAGCCGTCTTCTTCGGCATAACGTTTAAATGTTTTGTTTTGATAAGCATATAAACCGGTGGAATTAGTGCCTATCCAAAGCGTACTGTATGCATCTTCGCAAAGAACGCGCGGCGATATGCCGGTAAACCCATGTTCTGCTTCGGTAAATTCGGTAAATGTTTCCCCGTCAAACCTGATAAGGCCGTCATAGGAAGCAAGCCAAATATAACCCGTTCCGTCCTGCACAATATCCAATATTCTATTTGAAGGTAATCCGTTGGTGTCCGACCAGAAGGTTTGGACAGAGCCTGCAAGACTGTTAAATGATATCTCCGCTGCGAGTGGAAAAATTGCCGTAAGCGTAAGTGCAAAGAAACATTTTTTAAACATAAAAACCTCAAGGATTTAACGTATGTAACGAGAAGTCCATAATTTGAGTCGGCTGATAAGCGAGGAGTCCCTATTTTTAATGATGAAAGAACCGTTATACGTTATTTTCTTTGAGTATACACTATCGGGTCTGCTTTTGCAATGCAAATACTTTTTCCAACAGCTCCAATGTCTGCGCTTTATGGCTAATACCGGGGGCGTAGAGGCCGTCATGGAACAGGAGAATGGTCGGTTGAGGAGCCGTTAAGAGAGATGCAAGAAAGCGCTGTTTTTTTGATTCGGATAAGCGTAAGACATCATGTGAATTTACATCCCATCCTAAAGCGGTCATTTTTTGCAGATGGAGCGTTTTGCGTAAAAAGATATTGCTGTGTCCGATAGGCGGGGCAAAAATATGGATTTCTTTTCCGGTTAGATTTTGTAAAATTCGGTTGGTTTGTACCATTTCTTCCCGCAATCTTTTTTCCCCTAGCAAAGAAAATAAATTGGGGTGGCTATAGCTATGGTTTACAATAAGATGTCCCTGTGCCGCAACTGTTTGTACAAGCTCCGGATACTGTTCGGCGTGCTGACCCGTTATCGCGAATATTGCATAAACCTCTTCCCGCTCCAATATGCGTAAAATATCCGGGGTAATGGCGGGGTCTACGCCGTCATCAAAACGGAAGATAAACCGGCAGGTTTTCCAATACGGAATGAGTCGGGCGAGGTCATCATCAGAGTAGAGCTCCTGCAATACATCTAAATCTTTTCCGCGCGCGGTTCTGCTTAAAAGCTGAATATTCGGCACAAGTAACGAAATAACCAGCAGGATTTGATGGATGCACACAAGGGTAATAAGGCTGATTTGAAACGGAGTCGTCCATTTAAAAATTGTCCACAAAATAATAAGCGCCGCTATAAATAGCGGTGTTATTATTTCCATCACGGACGGTATATCGAGCGGATTGTATAAACGCAAAATAAACTTTGCGGTAAAATAGCGCAGATAATAGATATTGTCCTTTGCAGTAATGGCAAGCCCGATTGGCGTGAGTACCCATCCCAAGCCGTAAGCGAGCGTTCCCACAAGGGCGGGAAGCGCAATGGTGCTATGTGTAATACCGTACCACAGGGCGGCAAGCGGTACACCCCAGCCTATCACAAAACTGATAAAAATTAAGAATAAACCGAAAAGAAATTTCGGACTTAAATCCTTATAGTTATGCTCTACATCTTTAAATTCCTGTGCAAAGGCGAGTAAGGGTTCTTTTTTTTCTTGCAGAATACGTTTAATCTTTTTGAGCATGGATGGCCAATAATATTCCTTTAAAAGGGAAGCGTTTTAGAACATAATCTTCAATTAACAGAGGTTTAAGTCCGTTGTTTTGCAAAAGTTTTTTTACCTCTCTTTTTGAATACATATTCATAAATATATGCTGCCGGAAGTAATTTCCAAAACATCCCCAAAATCGGATAAATGTCTTATGCGTTGTCGTAATAAAAAGTTTACCGCCCGGCTTTAATAACTGTGCCATCTTGCGGAACAATGCTTTTTTATCTAGGATATATTCAATAGCGGTAAAGCTGACAATATAATCGAAGGTACCCGGAATCGGTGTTTGTAAAAAATCACCTTCAATCGTTGTAATGTTTGTGATATGTGCTTTTTCCGCTTTTTGAGTCAGCTGCTGCAGCATTGCAGGGGACAGATCAACTGCAGTGTAAGACTTGCAAGCAGCAGCAAATAATAGAGAAAATCTTCCGGTTCCCGCACCGATTTCGAGAATGGACGAATCGGTAAACTGTTCTTTTTCAAAGAAATCCCGTATCAGCTCTTTTTCAGGTTCTCTGACAAAGCGGAAATTGGCGGCATCCTGTTCGGCATCATAGTCCGCTGCGAGACTGTCATAAAAATCTTTTACGGAGAGTTTATTACGGGACATAGCGTTTAAAAATAAGAGACGTATTAACGCCGCCGAAAGCGAAATTGTTGCTCATCACATATTCGGTATCTAAATTGAGCCCGTCGCCTGTGATATAATGCAGATCGGGGAGCCTGTCATCAACTTCCGTAAGATTGAGATTCGGTGCAAACCATTTTTCTTTCATCATGTTAATAGCGAAGAACGCTTCAAGTACGCCGCATGCGCCGAGCGTATGCCCCGTGTATGATTTCTGGCTGCTGATCGGCACAGGCCGTTTAAAAAGCGAATACACGGCATTCGTTTCTTCAACATCGCCGACGTCGGTTGCCGTACCGTGAGCGTCCACATAACCGATTTGCTCCGTACTGATACCTGCGTCTTCAACGGCGCTCCGCATTACCGCTTCCATCATGATACGATTCGGCTGCGTGATATGCCTACCGTCGCAGTTCTGTGCAAAGCCTACAAGCTCCGCTAAAATTTCGGCGCCGCGCGCTTTTGCATGTTCGTACTCTTCCAGTACAAAACAACCTGCACCTTCGCCGATGACCAAGCCGTCCCGGTTTTTATCAAAAGGAGCGGGCGTCGCTTTCGGCGTGTCGTTTTTTAGACTTGTTGCAAAGAGCGTGTCGAAGATAGCGGTATTGAAGGGAGATAATTCGTCGGAACCGGCCGCCAGCATGACCTTTTGTTTTCCTGCCGCGATAAGCTCATAAGCGCTTCCTATTGCCAAGGAGCCGGCGGCGCAGGCAACATCGGTTGTAACAAGGCGTCCTTTAAGGGAAAAAAATAAAGAAATATTCACCGCCGCAGATTGAGGCATGTACCGCACATACGTCGTAGCATCCAGTAAATTCGGCGCATCGGGCTGTGTAAGGGAAATCAATTCTCTAATAGCCTTATAGCTGCCTGATGAAACGCCGCATGCCACCCCTGAACTTCCGTCGGACAAAACAGGATTATTCAGTAAGCCTGCTTGCGAAACTGCGCGATTCGCCGCCGTAACCGCTAACAGCGCAACCCGTCCCATACCCCGCATTGTTTTTCTCGGAAATCCCGGATCCGTGAATATGGCAGGTGCTGCAAGTTTCGATCGTATTTTAGGATTTGCAACCCATTCGTCCATTACTTTAACGGCATTTTGTTTTGCCTTTAATGCCGCATATACCGTAGGCCAATCTTCGCCTAGCGGAGATATAATCCCCGTCCCAGTTATAACAACTCTCTTTTTCATACCATCCCGCCGTCTACACAAAGTACTTGTTTCGTAATATACGATGCCTGTTCCGAAAGAAAAAAAGACACCGCTGCTGCAACCTCTTCCGGTTTGCCTATCCGTTTAAGCGCAATCATCGGTTTTACATATTCAATGATTTCTTGATTTACCATATCCGTTTCGATAAGTCCCGGCGCTATACAATTAACGGTTATATTCCGTTTGCCCAATTCTATCGCTAACGATTTTGCTGCGCCGATTAAGCCGGCTTTTGATGCGCTGTAATTGGTTTGTCCGCGGTTCCCGTTTATGCCCGAAACTGAGGTAATAACCACGATACGTCCCGGCTTGCGGGCTTGAATCATCGGCATAATAACCGGATGGATAATATTGTAAAAGCTGTCGAGATTTGTCCGCAATACCGAATCCCAATCATCGGCGCTCATTCCGGGAAAGGGGACATCTTTCGTAATACCGGCATTGCACACCACGCCGTAATATGCGCCATGCTGCGTTATATCTTCTTCCAAAGCGGCGCGGGCGGCGTCTCTATTTGACACATCAAATTGCAACAGCTGAAGGTTCACGCCTTTTGCCTCGGCAAGCTTTTGCAGAGGTTCGATAAAAGCGTTTGATGAATGATAACACGCTGCAACCGAATATCCTTCTTCTATCAACGTGCGGGCAATTGCATTCCCAATTCCGCGTGAAGCACCCGTAATCAATATCCGTTTTTCTTTTTTATCCATATCTTCCTCCGCTTTTTTTCCGCGTTACATTTTCAGTTCCGAATTCGCTTCCATCAGCATGAGCGTTGCTTTTGTAATCAGTCTATCGTCAACATAGACTTCACCGTCAAAATAGGCAAACGCACCGTCGCGGAGATTTTCTTTTGCGTGCACAACTGCGCGGCGTCCTACCGGTATAATCATTTCGGAGCATTCAAGATTATTAACCCGCAAAACAAAACCGAATTTCGGCTGCTGCCGGTGTACTAAACGGGCTTCAAGCCCATAGTACACGCCGCATGCTTGCGCAATAAATTCAAAGCCTGTATATGAATATATGCCGTCATATTCCGTCTCATAAAAAACGGATTCGGCGTCGATATTTGCGAAGCAAGTTATCTCTTTTTTATTAAAATCGAATGAAAGGACGCCGTCAAGTATCGACCAATCCTTTGTGTGTTTTATATAATCTTCGACGGATCCTAAATTATTCTGTTTAAGATAGCACTTCATACGTCTTCCCTTAACTGTAGATTTTTATACCGGAGCATTTCTAAAAATTCGGTTGCTTGTAAAAGTTCCCGCCGGCGTATATTTAGCAGCATCGTCGTGCTCTATTGGAAACCGCTAAAAGTTGGGTTATTCAGTTGCGCCCTATAATCAGGCACGCGTTGTTTCCACCGAATGCAAAAGAAAAACTCATAACCGTATTCAAGCGTTCCGCAATTGTACTGCCGATTACCAACCGTATCGGCGGTAAATCGGGATCATACATACCGTCATAAAAATGAGGCGGAAGCAATCGCTGCGTGTTCAATTCCGAAAGCGCCGAATAGCAAACCGCAAGCTCCATTGCACCGGCGGCTCCGAGGGTATGCCCCAATGCCGTTTTTGACGAACTGCACGGGATATTGCTTCCTCCGATAAGATTAACTGCGCGCGATTCCATTTGATCATTTAAGTCGGTGCCGGTTCCGTGTAAATTGATATAATCGATATCGGAAATGGATATTTGCGCTCTTTGCAAGGCGGCTTGTATGCAGGCAGCTGCTGCAGTACCGGAAACATCGGGGCTTGTCATGTGAAAGGCGTCGGCATTATCCGAAGCGCCTTTTAAAACGATAACGTCTTTTGCATCGGTAAAATTCTCTTTTGCCATTACAAAAAAAGCGGCGCCTTCGCCTAAATTGATACCGTGCCTGTTTTTTGAAAAAGGATTTGTTGTATTTATATCGACTGCACCCAATGCAGAAAATCCGCCGAGCACTACGTCGCTGACAATATCAACGCCGCCTGCGATAACAACATCGCAGATGCCGCTTTTTAAAAGTTCGTCTGCACGGCTGATAGCGTGTGCGCTTGAAGTACAGGCGGTAGAAATAGTGCTCGTAAAACCGGTAATCCCGAAATAATGCGCAAGGTATTCCGAGCAGAGGCTGAGGCATTGCATATCCAATGTATAAGAACCGGAATCCGCCTTTCTTTCTTCGGAAGTATTCATCAGACTTGAAAGAAACGCATTGGTTTCTTCGCTGCCGTTATCGGTTGTACCGACGACAATACCGATTCGATCTGCTCCGTATTTTTGTTTTGCCGAATGTACTAGCGGTTCAATTTGACGGCATGCGCATCGTGCCAGTTTGTTTATACGATTATTATAAGGATGGGGCAACGTTTCATGTATATACCACTCGGCGGGAACAAGTCCTAAAGAAAAGGTTGAATCGAGTTTTGAACATGGCCGCAAACCGGATTTTTGTTCAACAAAATAAGCAGTATAAAAATCTGCTTTTGTGCGCGCCATGCAATTAATAAGCCCTACATCAAGTAAGATCGACTGCATACGCTGCGCTTGCCTTTTCCGATCCGACGGCATATAATTTCATAGTGAAAGTGTACATAGAAATAGAGGACTTGTCAAGTTTTCGCAATTCTGCGCCACAACCGCAGAGTAGGATAGAAAAAACCGCTTTAAAGATGAAAAAGCTCTATTTTAATACGCATCCCGACTACACTATCCTGAGGACAAAAAACGGTCGGCCGTATTTCGCTCATACGGATGCGCTTTTTTTCAACGGTTCTCATACAAAAAACTATTGCATCACGGTAATGGCGGAAAAAAATATTGCCGTTGATATTGAGGAATGCCGGCCGAGACACTTTCAGGCTATTGCAGAATATGCTTTTACCGAGACGGAACAAAAACGGCTTGCACAGTCAGCTGCAATCGAAAAAGATTTTTTCTTTCTGTGGACAATAAAAGAGGCCGATATAAAATTACGGGACGGCAATATTTTTTCCATAAAAGATGCGGTAT
Organism: Treponema vincentii F0403; assembly: GCF_000412995.1. NCBI lineage: Bacteria > Pseudomonadati > Spirochaetota > Spirochaetia > Treponematales > Treponemataceae > Treponema > Treponema vincentii. Next base: position 1,774,741 of record NZ_KE332512.1, read on the forward strand.
CCATTAATCTGCTGGAAGCACCGGTCGTGGCGGCAACAGCCTATCCGCATAGTATTTTCTCTTTTTATCTTACAAAGATTTCAGCGCAGCAGACTGCTCACCTTGTAGCGAGTATCATCATTGCGGGGCACGATACGGATATTGAATTTGTGTGGAACTATGTTGCGGAGCCGTACACACGCATTACTGTAGACCCGCTTTTTGCTTATCCCGTCCAAAGAGCATAACAATGGGGGCAAATGCAAAAGCGCACACAATTCCGATAAAAAGCGAAAGCGCAAACGAACGTACTGGAATAAAGCTGCTCAACGAAAGGGTTCCGAATGATAAAATAGTTGTCAGCATGGAAAGAAAAACGGCAATGAATGTGATTCCTTTTATTTCCGCGTTATGAGAAAAGAAAATAAAAAAGTCCATAGAAATGCCTAACGATAGAATAAGCGCTAAAATAGAAAAAATATTTACCGGAATACCAAACAGTCCGTGCATTCCCAAATTAAGAAGCAGACAGAAAATTTGTATCGCAATGATTACAAACGCCTGCTTTTTATACAAGAAAATAAACACAACTAAAAAAATCAATAAATAGGCGCCGATATTAAACAAAATCGCTTCGTGTGCGGTTTTATCCAACGCTGCGTTTATTGCAGGAATAACGGAAAATACTTTTATTTCAGAGTCAGTCTTTTCTATTGCGTTTTTTGTTTGTGCATCGAGTCCGTTCTGTAAGATGATAACGGAAAAATAGTGTCCGTCATTTTTAAAAATCAGCTTTTGCAAACTGGACAGTGCGAAGAATTGCGATAATTGTTCCATACTGACAAAACGATTTTGTGATTGCTCAATATCTTCGCGGATATGTAAAAAAGTTTGCCGATCAATTCCCAGCGCTTCGGTTTGCTTTTCCAAAAGAGGGAGTAATTCCGTTGTTACCAACAATATATTATTACGCTGCTTTTTTACCGACGGTAAAAACTTTGATAATGCAAGATAATCTTTATTTTTTAAAAGCGGTGCAAGCGATTCTTCTTTTTCCACAAGCGTATCAATACTGTCGCCTTTAACGATAATTAAATCGGTATTCGACATATTCCCCATACGTTCGTTTACGGCTATCTCTTGCCCGATTAAATTATCCGGGACATTATATAAACCGGTAACAGAAAAATCCGTCCGTATATTAGTTAGTCCCCATACGGAGACGCATAGTAATAGCACAGCACCGAAAAAAACTATTTTCTGCCGGTTTGTAAAAAAAGACGTATAAGTTTGCAGATATGATTCGCTTAAGTGCAGCACGGAGGGATTGGTGTTTTTAGGCGTTTTTTTGAAGATGTACGGGAATACAATGACAACCGTTAAAAAACTGCCGGTAACTCCCGTTATGGAAAACACGGATAATTGCCGCAGCAGCGCAATACTCGAAAAAGAGAGCGCAACATAACTGATGACGGTGGTTAAAAGTCCCAAGAATAAGCTGGTAAATATCTTCTTTATAACGTTTATTTTACCGTGTTCAAAATACCAGTGGGTAATATAATGAATAGAATAGTCCATCGTTACGCCGATAACGCTGGTGCCGAATACAAACGCAAAAATATGAATGGAAGGAAAAAGGATAGAAGTTATACAATAGGCTAGTCCTGTTGAAAGGGCAAGTGTGCCCATACAGACGATAAAGACAGCGATACTTTTATACGTAAAGAGAAAAAGGAAAAAGGTTGCAATAATCGATATTGTCGAAATAATACTGATTTGCAGCTGGGCGCTTTTTTGGCTGTAAAAACTGTGAACAGGCACGCCCGATAAGTAGATTGAAACGCCGGTCGAATCGGATAATTCGTCAACGTATGCTAAAAATTGCCGCATAAATTGGAAGCGGCCGTCTGCATCGGAAAATTCCGCCGGTAAATCCATCGTAATAAAAATATTGCTTTTACCTTCGACAGTTGTGTACAAAAGATTATCGCGCATTTGTAATGTCGGTAAATTTACCGTTAGCGCTTCCAATAAGTCTTCCAGCTTAGCATTTACCAATAAAAACGGATCGGTTTCTACATTGGTGAACGGGGAGATGAAAAACGGCGAATACACATTTGCAACCGCTTCATCCGCAATATCTGCAGCCTGCCCTTGCGATAATTGCTGTGCGATTTTATCGGATAAAAGCGCATATTTATTACGGTCAAAAAATTCCAGTAATACATTATAATTGCTGCCGCCGAGTTCCAATTGTACTTGTACTTGATCCGATAGTTCCCGTATTTTTTTTTCAAGCCGATAAGCGGCTTCCTTTGCAGTGTCAAAATTGTCGGATTCTATAAAAAGATTTACCGTATTTGATGAAAGAGAAAAAAAATGTTTCAGCGGTTTTTCAAACGAGCGGTCTTGCGAAATCTTCGGTACGATCGTAATAAGATCCGTTTCGATTGTACCGTGAGGAAAAATCAAAAAAAGTATGGCTACTCCGATATGCAGTGCAATCCAAAAAATGAGCGGAATTTTATTTTTCAAAGTAAGCAATTTCATCCTTTGTTAGCGCGTCATTAAAAGACGACACAGAAAGTATATATTCGGTTGTATCACCGTTACTATATGTAATAACGACGGAGCTGATGTATCCGTTATCGGCATTAACTAACTCAATCTTTTTTATTACGGAAGCGATCGTATTGTCTTTCGGAACATATTCCAATAAACCGTTTTTGTATTGCCGTACATTTAAATGCTGTTCTATTACCGTAGTATCCTGCGTAAACAGCGATTTTGTCAGCAATGCAACCGAACTGAAAATAGGATTGCCGGAATTGCCTAGCTCTTTTTCCGTACCGTTGGGAAATACTTGCAGAACTTTTTGCTCCGTCATAACGGTAATCGATTTTTGCGGTTTTTCGGTATACCACGTAATTCCGTGCTCGCGGGATAACACAAAATTTCCCGAAGACTCCAGCGTTTTCTTTGCTTTCGCAATGTAGTTTTTTTGTATGTACGAGCCCTTCACCGTTACTAAATTATCGATAGCCTGAGATGTCAAAGCCGCCGCCATGAGCAGGCATACCGCACCGGCGCATATTATGCGTTTGAATGTTGTTTGCATACCGCTTCTACCTTTTCAATTAATGTTTTGCTTGTAAAACAGGATTGTTTTGTTTCAATGGAAACCGCCATCTGATATGTCTTTGCCTTACACAGCAGCGTATTATGTTCGTCATAAAAAAGATACGAAATACCGAGTCGGTTTTCATATTCAATTAAATTTGTGCGTATTCTGATGCGCTGCTTCAGAAAAATCGGTTTGATATATTTTATTTCAAGCTTCACCACCGGCCACACTAAACCATCAGCCTGCATATCAAAATAACCGTAGCCTAATGTGTCCATCAGTAAAGAGCGTGCTTCTTCCATGTATCTGGTATAGTTGCCGTGATATACTACCTGCATAACATCGACATCGTAAAACTGAGCGGTAACATAACAATCGCAAGAAAAATAAATAGTATCCATCGGATTATACATTCCAATATTTTGATTCGATTGCGGATATTATCGTGCGCAAATCTTTTTCCAGCGGACGGTCGTCAACCAAAAAGTCAAATTTTTCAGCAATTTGTGCCAGCAGGTCTTCTATATTTTCCGTTTTGCTTCGGTCTAATCCGTTCTTTTTCCGAATTTGAATTGCTTGATAACAGGCGATCATCAGTGCGCTTAACACTTGTGTTGTTAATACGATAACACGAGTACAATCACGAGCTGCTATCGTCCCCATGCTCACCTTATCCTGATTATGACATTCCGTCGAACGTGAAAACACGCTGGCAGGCATCGTGTTTTTCAGCGCTTCTGCAGTCCATGCGGAAGCGCCGATTTGCACCGCTTTTAACCCATGGTTATATGAATAAGAAGAATCGGAGCCGGAAAGATTCGGCGGCAAACCTTTGTTCATTTTTTCATCGACTAACAGAGCAAGCTGCCTATCCGCTAAATCGGCGAAATTCGCGACAATGTTTTTTAAGCTGTCCATCGCAAAGGCAATATGCCCGCCGTAAAAATGACCGCCGTGAAATACCGACTGATATTCGGGCGATACCAGCGGGTTATCGTTTGCGCTGTTCAGCTCCGTTTCTATGAATGAACGGAGAGTCGGTTCAAAGTCATAAAAAACACCGATAATGTGCGGCGCGCAGCGTATGCTGTAGTTATCTTGTATTTTTTCAGGAATAACGGAAGCTTGTATCTTCGATGAAAAATTTTTCCGCACTAAATCCGCCGCATGGCTTTGTCCGGGATGCGGCTTCATCGCAAATAAACGCGGATCAAAATGATACTCATTGCCTTTCATCGCAATGGACGCCATCGCAGTAAGCCGGCATGATAAGTCCGCAAGATATTTTGCACGGCAAAACGCCAAACACGCAACACCGGTCATCGCAGCGGTTCCGTTCATAATGGCAAGGGCTTCTTTGGGGCGCAGTGTAATTTCTTTTAAGCCGCATGTGTGCAGCGCATCCGCAGCAGGCATAACCGTACCGTTTAACACAACATCCCGTTCTCCGATTAATGCTGCAACGATATACGACAGCGGCGTTAAGTCCCCGCTCGCCCCGACACTTCCTTCCTGCGGAATACGCGGCAGAATATCGTGCTTTAAAAGATTGAAGAGCGCTTCTACCAGATTAAAGCTGACCCCCGAACAAGCTTGCACGAGCGACACTAACCGCACCGCCATAATTGCACGGGTCGTTTCAGCATCAAAGTATTCACCCAAGCCGCAGCCATGGAAACGGGAAAGATTTACCGGCAGTACGTAATAACTGTCAGCGGGAACCGCCTTAGTGCAAGAATCGCCGTAGCCGGTTGTTACTCCGTAAACGGCGCCGTGTTCGGCAATCATCTTATCCAAAAAATCAGCACCCGCATTTATCTTTTGTATAAATTCGGGTGTTCTGTTTAACTCGATTTCACATTCCTTTTTCGCTATCAATTCTATATCTTCGATAGATATTCTCTGATTCCCGAACACAATCTTTTTCATTTTATGCCTCCGCTTATATCCTAATTCTGCTATCCTGCTTATTCTTCAAGTATTAAGCGATTCCTTTAAATCATGAATTGATGAAAAAGGGCCGTGTAATTCTTTTCCGGTTTCTGCAAGTTCTATTGTTCGCATCGTTAAAGTATTTGGCAAATCACTTTTTATTTCAAAGGGAATCCTGTGCTCCCTAACAACCGCCTTTGCAAATAATGTAAATGCCGTTGAAACAGACATGCCGAAATCTTCACAAATAAGAGAAAAATCTTTTTTTAATTGAGTATCCATTCTCACACTAAAAGCAGACTGATTCATAACCGCACCTCTTTGATATAAATATACACCTTATTGATAGCGATTTACAAGGCATTTATATTGTTTCTATTCTACGATTTTAATCTACTGTTTCAGCCCATATATCCAGGGCAACCGCATTATAAAAATTTTTAGCGGTTACCTTCCTTCTATGCGAAATTTTATTTAAAATTTCGCACATTTTTCCGAGAAAAGGGTAAACGCATCAGGCAGAGTAGAGAAGAATCGCGAAAAAATTGAGACTGTGAGACCATTTGAACCGCAGACAGAACTGCCAAGGATGGCAGGGTGATAAACAGAAACCAGTTTTTGAAAAAAACTGGCAGCCAAGGAATTGACATGGATGTCGATTCCTTGGCGTACTCTGGTCGAATAGTATCAATTTTTTTGCGGGGATGTTAAAAAAACAGCCTGATGCGTTTACCCTGCCCAGATATCAAAAAAGTTATACCACTGCAGTGGATATTCTAACACCTTTCTTTCCAAAAGCTCAATATATTCGTGCATCAGTGCTCGTATCGTTTCGTCTTTTTTCTTTTTCGCCATTATTGCCGAAGATTTATACAGAAAAAAATCATACTTGGGGACGAAGGCATCGTTTTCCCGTAACGCAAAAAAATAATACAGCGGCGCTTTTAAAATAACCGGCAATAAAAAAGCTCCATAGGGCAACGCGATGGTATCCCCTAAAAAAGATACGGGAACGATTCTTTGGCTGTGTTCCGAAGGTGTCCTATCCCCTGCGACTACGACGATTTCTCCGTCGTCAAGTTTTTGCTGCAATAGGACTGCGGTCTCAATACCGATGGTACGGGAATTGATAAGATTAATGTCAAACTGTTGTTGAATTGAACGCATAAATGCATTGAATTTCGGCGACATAGTAGTGTCGATGATGATATTCACTTTGGTATTATGAATACCGTCCTTATTTTCTTGTATTGCCAGCGCCCGCAGCAAATCGATATTGCCTAAATGAGAACATAAAAAGAAGCAGCCTTTTTTTTGTTTGAGGTTGGTAATAATCTCTTGATACACTGCACGGTTTTTTATGATGAGATCGGAAACTTTTATATCCTGCTTCCACGCAGCTATGCGTTCCACAAGCGAAAGACTGAATGAATAGAAATGACGGTACACCGTTTTAGGGGACGGTTTAACGGCAGGATTATAACGCGCGATATGTTTAAAGAATGCTGCGGAAACCGAGCGTTGCGCGGGAGAAAAGCAATAATAAAAAAACGTTATCGGCCGGAGAATAAGAAAAATATATTTAAGGTGCAAAGTATTATAGATTAAAAAAAATAAATTCAGCGCAAATCCGTTGCCGGCAGTTTCTTGTATCTTAGACCAATGCTTCATGAGTGCAATAGTCTCCTGAGCGCATAAAAAAGAATCAACGGAAACCGGAAAAACATTTCGCAGCATAAAAATGCGTGCTTTGCACTTAAAATAACCGTATCGCGGAAGGCCTTGTAATGAGAGCTGCCGTTTGTAGGATAGGTTACGTTCACCGGCATATAGATAATCGATACACCGTTCCAATAAAGGCGAGTTAGAAGTTCCATATCGATCGGCATTCTTTTACTAATGAATGGATTCCGGTATATCTTCCATGTTTCCGCTACGGGATAAATTCTAAAGCCGCATAACGAATCGCGGACATCCGGTGTAAGCGTTGTAACGGAAACAAAAAAATTGGAAATTTTTCGTGCGTCTTTGCGTATTGTAGGCACAGTGTCGTCGTAGATAGGGTAACCGATAATGCTGTGCTTAATGCTTTTTTGCGCTTTGCTGCGATTCAAAAATTCCGGCACTGCCGCAAGGCTATGCTGATTGTCCGCATCGACCTGAAACGCAAAATCGATGGTATGCCGTTTGCAATATTCGATGCCTTGTTTTATCGCGAAGCCTTTTCCACTATTCTGTGTGTTGCTAATTAACACAATAGCGGGATGAGCATCTACTATTCTCTTTAAGATGATTTTATTTTTTTCATTACTGCCGTCATCAACAATAATGAGCGGTATACCGAATTGCAAAAACTGCGGTATGGTGTTTTCTAAAAGAGCGGCATGATTGTACACCGGTATTAAAAAGCAATATGTCCATGTATCGGAAGCGCTTTTCATCAAACACCTTCACTTTCTAAATGCAAAATACCGGAAGAGTAGTTTTTATCCGCATCGGAAAAAGAAAAGGACAGCCGCTTTTCGTTTGGAAAAAAATCCAAAGAAAGCACAAGCGGAATATCGGGATATATCATATTGGTGTACTTTAATTTTTTTGCCGTCTTAATATACAGCGCATGAGAAAATAATTTTTTTGAAATATCGAATGCCGTTTTTACTTGCGCTACAGCCGGTACGATATGAAAACCGTCAAAATGTCCGCAGAAAAAGAACGATGTTTCAGGGAAACAGATATCGATTTTTACGGAATAATGATTATCGATAAAATTGATAGGCTGCGCAGTATATTCATAAGGCGCCGTTCTGTTTAATAAACTTTCCAGCTGTGCATGATTAATTTTTCCCATCGCATTTTTCGGGATAGCGTCCAGCAAGTATATTTTTTTCGGCGCAAGGGTCTTATCAAAATACTTGTATAAATAATCCTGTATTTGCTTTTTTGCGGCCTGTTCGTTTTTCTTGTACAACACATACAGCGGAGAATCTTTTTTTAATACGATGAAAGAAACGGTTTGCTCGCGGCGGTTTGTTTTATGATAGATCGTATGGCAGTCGGCGCAATCAGGCAGCGCTAAGAGTTTTGCATCGATGTCTTTTAAGTCGATACGGCGCCCTTCGATCTTTACCGTCGAGTCAACTCTTCCGAGCAAGGTAAATAAACCGTCGTCGGTACACGCAATTAAATCTCCTCCGGCTACCGTTCCGTCAAAATACGGGGAACGAGCGGTAAAGGTATTGTCCGGGGCTGCCGACAAATTGACACACGGGAACGGGCGCCACAGCGGATTGCTTCTTTGCTTGCGCCACGCAATACCGCCGGTTTCCGTGCTGCCGTATATTTCGATTGCTTCCGTCCCGAAAATGTCGGCGCAGTTTGTACTGCCCGCAGCATCAAGCGCTCCGGCAGAAGAGAAAACAGTCCATTGTACAGAATCCGGTAAGGGTATTTTTACAATCCGCTTTAAGAACGCAGGGCTGCTTATCAGCGTGATTTTCTTCCACGAAGAAAAACCTGCACATGTTTCCAGATAGTTAATGCGGCTTGAGAAAATCGGACATTGTATTGCAAAAGGAAGCAGAACATAAAACAAGAAGCCGTACACATGATAATGAAATACGGAAGTTAAAAATAAACTGTCGGTTATCTCTTCGGAAAAGCACGAGAACAGTTCTTCAACTTCCCGTTCAAGGTGAGAAAATCTTTTCTCGATAATTTTCGGCTTACCGGTACTGCCTGAAGTGTAAAAATGAATATCTGCAGAAAGGCTGATTGTTAAACCTTGTAAGATTGAACAATCACTTGAATCCGTTCGTGCCGCATCCGAGTTACCGCATAACAGCTGCGAAATATTCAGTTGACTTTCAGCAGTGTCGGATACAAAAAGCGTATCATCGGTAAAGATGTCTTTGATGTACGCGTATTTGCCTGTGTTGAGTAAACAAACTTTCTTCTGTGCCAAAAGAGCGGTAAAGAAGATTACCATAAACTCGTAGATGTTTTCCGAAAAGACTAAAAAAGATGATTCTTTCCGTGCAAAAAAATGCGGATATACGGCTGCAATATCGTGCACAAAATCGCCGACCGTTTTATTATTTATATCCGAATTATCTATAAGAAAGGGCTTTTCCGAATCCCGCAAACTATAAAAATCGGTTTTACTTAGTAATTGCAACATCGAGCATCCTTAACTAAAAATCTCGGCTCTGTTTTTGCCCGTGTTTTTTATAATGCGCTGCAAATAACATCAAGAATTTCAGAAAGCGTTCTTTTATCCTTAAAATCAGCGGCCGATACATTCAGCTTCAGCATATTATTCAACGTAACGATCAAATCGATAATATCGATACTGTCTAAATCAAGATCGGTAACGATATTTGCATCCATCGTGATTTTCGATTCTTCGATTTCAAATTTTTCCATCAAAATTTTTTTTACTTCTTCAAATAAATCCTCTTTCTTCATTTTATACCCCTATCATTCATCATATAGCGTGTCCGTAAAAACCGGGACAAAGTTTTAAGATACCGTGTATAATCCGTTATTCGGCATTCTTAGCGACAAAATCACTCAAGGTTGCAACGGAATAAAAATACTTTTTATTGTCTTCTTCGTTTTGAGAAAAGCTGATACCGAATTTCTTTTTCAGCGCAACGCCCAGTTCCAGAGCATCGATTGAGTCCAAGCTCAAGCCTTCCCCTTCAACAAAAAGAGGCGCTTCCGCATCGATGTCTTCCGGTTTGATATCCTCTAAGTCCAACGACTGAATAATGATATTCTTAATTTCGTTTTGAATATCTTCCTTAGTATTCACAACCATCCTCCGCAAAAATTTTATTTTTTATAGCTTCCGTCAATGTCCGTGCAGCCTGAGAAAAAGGTTCATGATTGAACGAATCTATCGCAAGCATTGCATGAGGTTCCACGGTCAATTGAGCGTAACCGTTACAATGCACTTTAAATAAAGATTCATGCTTTCCTAATCCTACAAGATTTTCAGTTTTAATATGAATCGGTAATATATCGGCGCCTGCACGCAAGGCGATTTGGGCGGCTCCTCTTTTTAGGGCTTTGCCGGCAGTCTCAGGTCTGGTACGGGTTCCTTCCGGAAAGATTATCATATTATTGCCGTCATGTAAAGATTTTCGGCAGCGCTCCAACAGCTCTTCGGGGTTTGCAGAGGAGCTGACAAAAAGTTGCCCGACAATCTTCCGAATCCAAAAATTATTAAAAAGACGGCCTGCAACGACACAGTCGGGATGCGGTAGGGCAGAAATAAGAACGACAACATCGATTAATGTAGGATGATTTGCAACGATAACGGTAGAGCGCAAGTTTTTATATTCTTGTAAAGCTGATGTGTCGATTTTATAATGAGCGAGCCAAAACATCAGGCGAATAAAAAAAGAAAAATGGTTTTGAACGACGGCAATTTTAGCATTGTACTGTGCTTTTTTATCCCATATAAACAGATGAATAAACGGAAATAGGATAAATGAAGCGAAAACCGAGCTGAGTCCGAAATACGCAAAGCAAGCGAGTTTTCCTACGATATTTCTGAAAATCCGCAATTTATTCATTTTTACATATCTCTAATCTGTTTACCTGAAAGGAAGTTTTTGTTTCCGTCTGATTTTGAATAAAGCGGATGAAGCGCTTGCACTGATCATAATTTTCGGGAATTTCGTTATTTTCCGTAGATACGTTACAATCGGGTGCGTTATTTCCAGAAGCTGCATTATGTGTACAACCTTCTTGCGGTTGTGCGGAAGAAAAGCGTACAGTGTAGCCGTTTCCATGCAGCGAAAGCAAAAAGGCAGCGATAAACGGGATATTCTTTTCAACCGAAATCTTTTGATACGCTTCCGGCAAGCGTTCTTCGCCTACTAACAGCAGGAGCTTTTCTTCTTGCGGATGGTTTTCCAAAAACGAAAGCGCATGAATCAGTCCTGCTTCCAGCTGATACGACATGGTACTGAACGCTTGCGCAGACGCATGATTTTTCAGTGAAATTCCCAACAGCGCTATCGCCGTATTAAAAACCGAAAAGCTGAATGCCGTAGGCGACACTTCTTTGGTTTCAATTATTTTTTTTGAAATGGCATATTGACGCTGAATCTCTCCGTATTTCGATACGGAAATAACCGGCAGGTTTTCGCCTTCTGTTATAGAGTGATGGGCAGCGGAAAAACACATTTTAGTGAATTGACTGCATCTCCGCCTCAACATCATCGGTACAAAAGAAACATCAACGTCCTGCGAATCTTCCGCCGGTTCCCAGAAAAAACTATTCAGTATTGTGCAATTCCAGCTCTTCATAGTCATTCCCGTTAGGATACTCGAAACTGCAGCAGCGAATATGAGTTAATACCGAGGTTATGATGCGCACATACTAATGAACAACCGGCGGCTTCAATCGCGCTTACCAAATCCGAATAGGAATACATTTTACTGTTTCCGTTTGCCATCGCTGCAAAATAAATTGAGGTTGCTTGAATTGAATAACTTGCCGCTTCAAACCGCTGCATATCCCACAAGGGTTCAAGTACAAAGATGTTGCAATGGGATGGAACATATTTTTTTATTTTTCGTAAAATCCCCTGCACTTCGTCAAGAGAAAAACAATCCAAAAATTGGCTCATCCACACGGTATCTACATTTGACGGCAGCTCTTCGCCGGCATTTAAAATATTCGTGGGAAAGGTTTCAATTCTATCTTTAAAACCGAACAAATCGGGATTTTTTTGCGCCATTGCGATTTGCTGCGGTAAATCTACCATGGTAACTAAAACCTGATTATTATACGAAAGAGCTGCTTTGGTAAATTTCCCGGTATTGCTGCCGATATCCATAATATGCCGGGGCTTTTCTTTAAATACAATGGGCAGCGCTGCGTCAAAGATACTGTCGGAATAATAATGATCAAACGCAAACCAGCTCTTTTGCACCTGTTCCGGCAAAGAAGACAAACCTTGATAAATGGTGTCCCAATCCCCAAAAACTTTTAGACCGGCGGGCTTTCCCGTTTTTAAGCTGTCTTGCAAATAAAAAAGACCTTGATAGCATACGTCATTCATAAAATTCATATTCGCTTTTGTCAGCTCATCATTGAGCAAAAAATATCCGGTCTTTCCTAATACGTATGCATTCGGATCGGAATTAGGTACTATCTTTACCAATTCCAAACTCAAGCTAAACTCCACCAATAACTTTACGGTATATGAAGAAAGCCCTGTCTTATCGATAATAGCTTCTATCGTTAGACCTTTCGTTTTTGAATCTTCTATTGCTTCTAGGATATGCAGGTCAACCATTGCTTTTGCCGTTTGAAAAGCCGCCGGCGCAAATGCTAATTTTTGAGCCGCAAATTTCGCCTGTAAGGCAGTGAGATTATCTTCATAATAATAGGAATGCATAGGGTCATTATATCGCTATTTGTGCCTTTTGCAAATAGGCGGGAATCATCAATTTATAATTATGAATTATGAATTACCCCACATAAACCTTCCATTATATAATCGGAGGTGTTGTCGTCTTCGCCGGAAAAATACTGTTCGAGGATACCTCCTGATAAGATAAGTGTGCATCTATACGCTTACTATACAAGTTAAAGTGCGGTTTAAATCAAGAGGTGCGCACGTGAAAAACAGCAGTTCAAGCACTGAAGCGTTTTCTGCTATGCTTCAACGGTCTGTATCTCAAATACCAGCTGCGGCATACATTCCGCTAAATCATTTTGAATCCGCTTGAGCGCTTCTACACGCATTTCGACTGAAGTGTTGGCATTTCCTTGAATAATAAAGATCGCATTTTTTGTTCCGTCGTCGAATTTATACTGTTCCCCGTCGCGGACACCAAGCCATGCGATAATGCCTTTAGGGTCGCGGTACACATAATCGGTTTCGGCAACATGCTTTTCCGTAGATGAAATCGGAAGGAAAACGCCTGCTTCTTTATTGACGGTAAACTCTATCTGCCCGTCTATTTTATCAAGATCATGTCCGCCTATTGCCAAAAGCGAATGCAGTGATTCAACATTATAAATATCGATAACGCTGTTGATGTGCGGCATAGAACCGCGGCGCTGAATATTCCGGATAAAGGCCGGGACGGTAGGCGGATATTTTTTGATACTGCGCCCCACGCTTTGCAGCAAATCCGCATATCCCTGCGTAACCGGATGCTTCAATATCTCGTCAACATCGCATTGTAACGCCCAGTCTTGCATCTTTTTTTGCTTTGTCAAAAACGAATCGGACAAGGGCGCCTGCGGATCTATATTTTTTGCAATTCCAATCACAACGCTTTTAATACCGAGCTCAACAATGCTTTTATCAATAATAAAATTCATAGCAGCTGTACCTCCATATTTTTACTCAAGATTATAGAGATTATACCCTTGCCCGTAATTTTTTTAAAGCTGCCTTTCTGTACGAAATTTTATGCTGTTATTTCACTATAACTGTGATATAATAAAGTTTATCCGTGCAGAGGGGAAAAACGGCTGTTGCTGTACAATCGGTACTCTGCGCCGTAACAATTTGAAGGGGTTATATCTATGGATACCAAGGATACCAAACAGAAATGCGCAATTATCCAATCGGCGGGAAAACACGGCAGGATGTTTTCCGGGGTGCTCTGTATTTGTGCAATGCTTTGCCTTTCGGCTCTTTCCTGTGCGACAAGTCCTGCCGCAGCCGCAAAAAAATATGAGCCGGTAGCCGGTGTTATTACCGCGGTCGAAAAATACGGCCATCTTGTAACGGATGTACCGTTCGAGTTGCTGCAAGCCAAGGGCTATGAACATGGGGATATCGTAAAGGTAAATTTTGAGAACGCCTATAAATTTACGGCACCGATTGTTAAACGGTACGAAGTCGATAAGGGAAAGCAGCTTGTCCGTACCGAATATGCCGACGGTAAGATTGCTTTCTGTATTAATTACGGAAACCTTGCGCAGGAAAGCGGGCTCGGTGTCGGCGATAAGTTTGTCTTGTATATGCAAGATAAAGGCGGATATGCCGACGACTTTGAAGCGCTTGATGTAACACGTACCGATAACCGGGCGGATTACAGCGATGATGCAGCCTTTGCTAATTTCCGTGAAGTAACGTTCAATTCAGCAATCATGCCCCGCACGCTGTATAGAGGCAGTCATCCTACTAAAACCCGCTGGCCGCGCGCCCCGTATGCTTCCGCCCTTATGGAAAAAGCCGGAATCGTAACGGTTATTAACATGAGCGATTCCGAAGAGCAGCTTAAAAACACCTATCTTGCCGCCTCAAACCAATATGCAAGTGCCTACTACGGTAAGCTTACCGATGCCGGCAATGTGCTCTGTCTTGCGATGGATATGGATTTTACCGGCAAAGCCTTTACGGATAATATCATCAAAGCTTTGCAGTTTATGATTAGTCATAAGGCTCCGTATTACATTCATTGCAACGAAGGTAAAGATAGAACCGGATTTATCTTTATTCTACTTGGCGCGCTGTCCGGAGCGGATGAGAAAGCTATTTACGACGATTATATGAAGAGTTATGAAAACTTCTATCATCTGGCTGCGGGTTCAAGAAAATACGATCTGATTTTGCACAAAAATGCCGTTCCGATGTTGAACTGGATTACGATGAACCGGAAAGATACGGCGAAAGCTGCCGAAGAGTTCCTCATTAAAAACGGTATGACGGAGAACGAGGTTGAGGCACTCAAAGCAAAATTGATGCCTGCAAAATAATAGGGGACCTCTAAAAACTTCAGTTTTTAGAGATGCCCAATAGAACTGATTCTATGCAAGGACAAAATATGGGTACGGCAACAAAACCATTAAAACCTCTAAAGCTTAATTTATCCGGCCTTGATGAACAGATGACGCTTGCTGTTGCGGAAATCCGGAAAAGCCATCCGATTAGGATTAGCGAAGACGGTATTCCCGTCTCGTTTAAAAAAACGAAGGAAAGCGATATCGTTGCATTCTTTCGGAATGGAGTTTGCGAAATTGAAGCAGATTCCGCACCTCATTTTTATTTTGCGTTGTCGATGCTGCTGCTTAAAAGTCAAACAATCGAAGATACAAAACTTTATTCAAGACCGGATGCACAGCGTTTGTTGGAATTCCGCATAGAGCATTTTTTTGAAAAAAACGGCTTAATGCTCGATCTTTCCCGGAACGGTGTTGCACATGTTGATATGCTTAAACAATTTATTCGGGAAATGGCTTTTATGGGGCATTCATGGTTTATGCTGTACATGGAAGATGTGTACGAAGTGGAAGGGGATCCTTATTTCGGAGCCTTACGCGGGCGGTACTCCATAAGCGATTTACAGGAAGTTGACCGTTACGCGAAGCTTTTCGGCGTACAGTTGGTACCGTGTATTCAGACTCTTGCCCATGTCGATCAATATTTTATGTGGGAAGCCATAGAATACAAATACAAGGATATCGATAACATTCTGAATGTCGGCAATGCCGAAGTTAAGGCATTGCTTACGCGGATGATTGCCTCGCTGCGCCAAGCTTTTTCTACGGATATTATCCACATAGGGATGGATGAAGCCTATAACCTCGGCCGCGGGCGTTATCTGGATGAGAACGGACTTAGACAGAGGCGGGATATTATGCATGACCATCTTGCTTTTATGAAAACCCTCTGTAAAGCTTATGGTTTTAAACCCATCGTTTGGGATGATATGTTCTTTAGCCGTTATTCTAATAATAAGGAAGATAAAGAACCTAGCATTCCCACTCAAGTAGGCCTGATGTACTGGGATTATTATAGCTGTTTATCTAAGCATTACCGTGAACATCTTAAACTGTGCCGTTCCATTGCAAAAAAAACGATGTTTGCAGGAGGAGCATGGCGATGGACGGGGTATGTCCCCCATCACAAGAAAACGCTCGAAACAACGCTTGCGGCTATTACTGCTTGCCGGAAAGAGAGAATAAAAAACGTTATTGTTACGGCGTGGGGCGATGACGGCAGTGAATCACCGCTTTATACTTGTATGTTCGGCGTAACGCTTTACTCCTATTTGGACTGTCATGCCGAATATCAAGAAGCGGAGTTTTCGCAGTATCTAAAGCTCTATACCGGTATGGGTTTTGACGAATGGATGCGGCAGGGAGAGCCGGATTTGTTTGAAGGAACAACCGGCAATAATTATGATATAACACCATCCAAGTATCTGTTATATCAGGATCCTCTCGGCTCGAAATTCTTGTATTACATACGGACATTGACAACCGATATGGATGCCGTCTATAAGAAACTCGAAAAAGCTTTTGCCGAAGATGCTGCAAATACGAATAATCCCTTGCAGCAGTACATTGCCGAATTTTATTCGCTGATGATGCAGACCCTTTACTATAAGTGGCGGCTTCCCTTGGATATTTGGGAAGCATATAAAAAAGCGGATAAAAAGGCTTTGCAGGCATTAATCGAAAAGAAAATAGAACCGTTAAAGGTTGTCCTAGCCGAAACGGCAAAGGCGCGGCGGCGGATATGGGCGGAAGAATGCCGTGCGTTCGGTTCCGAGGTGTTGGATCACCGCTTCGGTGCAATGCTGATGCGGCTTCAAGTTACGCAAGAAGTGCTTACCGATTATATACGGGGTAAAATTAATCGGATCGATGAACTTGAAGAAGAACGGCTCGACCCCTGCCCCGAAGCGGATAAGCTGCTTGAGCCGCAAGCTGTGCGCTATAACCGTGCCCTCCGCATCATGACCGCCTGCCGCGAAACGTGGTAAAAAAGGAGATACACCCATGGAAACTGCATATCGGACAATGAGCGACGGTGCTTCCGTTGCCGTTTATACATGGCTTCCCGAACAAAAGCCTAAGGCCGTACTCCATATCGTGCACGGAATGGCGGAACATGCCCTCCGGTATGACGATTTTGCCAAAACCGCATGTAAACGGGGCTTTGCCGTGGTTGCCTCAGACCACCGCGGGCATGGAAAAACCGGAGCAAAAAGCGGTTTAATGGGCTATCTTGCCGACGGGGACGGTTTCGCTCGCGTTGTAGAAGATCAAAAAGAAATCAATGCGGAGATAAAAAAACAGTATCCCGGGCTCCCCATCGTTATCATCGGGCATTCGTTCGGTTCGTTTGTAACGCAGGAGTATATCGAACGATACGGCTCAACGATAAAAGCGGCGGTGTTAATCGGCTCCGCGGGACCTAACCCAAGCGTTTCCGTTGCCTTGCTGCTTGCAAACCTTAATTGTGCATTCAAAGGCCGAAAATCACCGGCTAAGTTTATGAATGCCTTGGTGTTCGGCTCATATAATAACAGAGTTAAAAATCCGCACACCGCCTTTGATTGGCTTTCGAGAGATGCAAACGAAGTAAAAAAATATATCGATGATGAATACTGCGGGTTTGTCTGTACGGCGGGATTCTTTCAGGATTTTATGCGCGGTCTTAAACGGCTGCATACCCAAGAAGCGTTAAAAGGCATACCCGCCGCCTTGCCCGTTTTAATTACCGCCGGTTCGGAAGACCCTGTTTCTGACGGAGGCAAAACGCTTAAAGCCCTCTACCGTATCTATCAGGATATGGGAATGCAGGATGTAAGATTAAAACTATATGAAAACGGCAGGCACGAAATTTTGAACGAAACCGATAAGGAAGAAGTGAAGGCTGATATTTTAGGGTGGATAGAGGCAAGACTGTAGCATTCGGCTAATCAATACACTTCCTACATAAAAAGAGCGAATGCCTTGACAAAAGCTTGTAATTATACAAAACTGTTCACAAGATGCAGGCTTTTTTTACACAGGTTAAGATTGTATTTCAAAACCCGATTTTTTTAGCGGCTATTACAAGCTGGCTGCTCAGTCAATTCATTAAAACGTTTATCGGATTTTGCTGCTCATCAGTACATTCTCTGCCGGTCTTTTTCGACTTATTGATATGGCGCACAGGGGGAATGCCGTCGAGCCATAGCGCCCTTGTAACAGCCCTCTCCACCACTATCGGCTTTAAGCAAGGCATCTCTTCGGATTTGTTCATCTTTTCTATCTTTTCTGCAATGATTGTTATTCGGGATGCGATGGGTGTTCGCCGTTCAAGCGGGCTTCAAGCAAAAATGTTAAACGAAGTAGGGGCTAAAATGGCCGAAACGATGCATATCCCTTTCAAACCCGTTAAAGAAGTTCAAGGCCATACCCCCGTTGAGGTGTTTGCCGGTATCATCGTCGGTATTGTAATCGGCAGCTATTTTTCGCTTTATTACGCAGTTTAACCCATGAAGCGGCTGAACGGTTTTCTATATTTCTTGTCGGCGTTCATCGCAACCGGAATCCTCTTATTGTTTATTTTCTTTCCACTCAAGTTTCATACATCGGTGTGGAACGGATACCGGATAGCGGCTGTTCCGGCCTCTGCAGACATTGAACCGTACATCTCCGCGGCGGAAGAAGCAGGGATAGCAGGCATTGCGTCGGAATTTTCCGTTTCAAATCGATTTTCCGTTTTAGGGACAGGCCGGTATGAAAGATTCCCTTTTACGGATATCGGCCGCTATACCCGATGGTTCCATGATGACAGCGGCAGTTACCGGTACTTCTACATCCCGTATACTTCGTTTTTTAAATACCTCGCGTTCTATTTTTCGCTTTACAGCAAGCGGCTCCCTTTTTTTATTGAAGCGGCCATTCCTTATGCCCCGATACAGGGTATCCTTGCGCTTGTTCTTTTTATTTACTGCATTGCCGGTTCGCGCAAAAAGCTGCTGTTTTTTGCCGCTGCGTTCAGCTTTGTCTGCTATGCCTTCTGTATTAAGAGCAGTTTATCGCCGGCAACCGCCCTGTTAAGCATATTGACCGTTGCATATTGGCTTGAAGCGTTGGAAAACGAGCTGGCAATTACGTGGAAGCAGCTGAAAGAACGGATTAAACATAATATATTCATGCTCATTTTGCCTGCGGTTCCGCTTTTGACTGCGGTTATTGATGGGACTGCGCCTTTTTGCTTTTTTTTATTAGCCTTACTGTTATCGGCAAGTATGCTTTTTTCGGTATACAGTTTTTTACAGCTGAAGGAGACCTATTGGGAACAATACCGCCAGCATCCGTCGTTAAAGCTGTTTGCCATGCATCCTCAATCATGGGCGCAGTTTTGGAATACGCGATATGCAATCCGCACCACTATCCTGACAGGCTGTTTGCTGCTGGTCTCTGCGGTTATACCGCCGGTGTTTTCGACAAACCGTTTAAGCCCCGCAGCCGGTAAACTGAACGTGCCTCAGCCTGTTTTACGGCAGCCGTTTCCGTTTAACGATTCAGGATTTTTTGCCGTGCAGACATCGCGGCCGCAGGACTATCTCCCCGATTTAGGCAACTATATAGAAGATTGCTGGTATACAGCCGTTCTGCCCTATCTGAATGTGCATGAACCGCTCCAGCCGCTTACCCCGAATACCCGAATACGCTTTGATTCCTTTTATGAAGATTCAAGCGGAAAACTGCATAGGGAAGAAAATGTCATCTACGCCTTCGATACCGTATTTATCATCCGCGCATTAAGACATGAACAGCTCGCGCTGCTCCCCTTGGAAAAAATGCTGATAGCACAAACAGGGTTTACCGCTGCCGCTTATCGGCCGTTAAATGTATTTCTCCTCAGTCCGTTAACCTCGTTTTTTATTATCCTCGGTACGTTGTTATTTCCCTGTGTTCTGATTATAATGGGCAAAATACGATGATGGAATTTATACGGTTTAAACGGGGACAGCAGCAAGCAAAATATATCCGCTTGGAACCTCAATTTGAAGGGAATGCTTTTCTTCCGCAATATGCGATGATACCTCTTGCATTCAGGGAGCAAACGAGCGGTCTTCCGCTGGTGTCCGTAGGAGATTTTGTAAATGAAGGGCAGATGATTGCCCGTGCAAGGAATAGTTTATCGGCACATGTTCATGCTTCCGTTCCGGGTGTGGTCTCCGGAATTATCGACACGCAGCTTCCCAACGGACATTCATTCCGGGGAATACATATCCGTACCGGCGGTTCGTTCGATATACTTGGAAAGCAGCGCCCTCCCTATCCCTGGAAACAAAGCGATCCGACAGGACTTCTCCATTTCTTTGATCTTGCCGGTTTAGTGAATACGGCCGGAAAAACAACTGCTCTTGCAGAAAACATCAGGGCGGCAGTAAAGCAAGGGATAACAACGCTGACTGTTATGCTCTACGATAAAGACCCTACGTGTATACTCGACTCCTTTTTAGCCCGCCGGTTTATCCGTGAAGTTGCAGAGGGAGCCGGTATTATTGCCCGTGCAATGGGCGCAACAAAAATCATTGTTGAAACAGGGATGGAAAAAAAAGACCGCGCGCTTTTCGATGCCGTCGGAACCGCTATTCCCGACCGCGACCTTGCGCACCTTACCGTTCCTCAAACTTATCCCGCCGGGAATGCCCATACCCGTTCGGCGGAAAAAAATGCGGTCGTTATCGATTCTTCTACAGCCTTGTCGGTCTATGAATCGGTGCAGCACAATCAGCCTATGCTGACGACATATTTGCTCCTTACCGGTAAAACACTGGAGCACGCAAAGGTCGTTAAAGTACGCATCGGTACGCCGATCGGGCATTTGATAGAAGAATGCGGCGGCTTTAAAAGCAAAAATACCCATATCATCCTGAACGGCTTACTGCGCGGAACGCTGGTTGACAGTTTGGATTTACCCGCCGGTAAGGGAATTAAATCGATTCACGCGGTCGGAAAGGATATCGATATCCAGCAACAGCTGGAAGAATGCGGACACTGCGGGCAGTGTTTGCGGAGCTGCCCGGCATATATCGATCCGATAGGTACGGTACGCCGGATACAAAAAAAGCGGTACGACGCCGAAACGATGCGGTCTATTGCGCTATGCAGCGGTTGCGGCTGCTGTTCCGCAGTGTGCCCCGTACGGATTCCATTGCGCACGATTATCACATCGGCGGCGGAGCAAGGAAATAGTCATGCCCTATAACCAAACGACACTGTCTCCCGCGCCCTATATTTACACCGGTTTAAATGCTCGACACACTGCAATACTCGTGTTGAGCCTGCTGTCGCTCCAGCTTATTGCTATGGGGATTATGCACGATTTCGCAAGCATTTTTCTGATTATATCTTCCGGAGCTGCGTCAACTCTTGCAGCCTTTCTTGTCGGTTACATACAAGGCAAAAAGGTATTTGATATCCATGCGCTTATAACCGGATTATTGATAGGTTTTTTTCTACCGGTTAATAGCGGTTTTGTTTTCAGCTTTTTAATTGCGTTTATGAGTTATTTTTTCAGCTGGGGTATTTTCGGCGGGAAAGGCTTTTCGTGGGTTAATCCGGTTATGCTTGCCGCTTGTATTGCTTCAGTATGCAAACCCGAATACTTTGTGCAGCCGGTCGGGTTTGACCGGATAGTGTCCGGCGGAAGCGTTTTTGCCGCGATGGAAAGTTCCGGTCTGCTGCAGACACCTGCAGATCAATATGTAACTTCGATGTTTAATTCTACATTTCTCCATAGTGTCGGCGTAACGCTGCCGGAAGGGTACATCAGTCTTTTCCTCCATCACCCTTCTGCGATACCGGCATTCCGGTATAACCTCTTAACGTTAGGGGCTTCAATTATATTGCTATCGGCAAAAACAATTCATAAAACGCTTCCTTTTACCTTTTTAATCGTTTACGGCCTGTTGGTGTATTTGTTTCCATCCGCAGGGCAAGCAAACGCTTTAGGAAGAGGCGATGTATTATCCGCAATACTGACGAGCGGCGCTCTTTTTTCCGCATTTTTTGTCATGAACGACGGCGGCTCTACCCCCCGTTCATGGGAAGGCCGGTGTCTTACCGGCATACTGACCGGTATTTTTGCTTTTTGCATTACGGGGCCCGGAGCGATACCTGCCGGAATTCCCTTTGCAGTCTTACTTGCCGATTGCATCAATCCGCTTATCGAATGGCTGGAATCATCTTTCTATAAGAGAAGACGAGGTGCATTATGACGGATACCGCGCAACGGCTTTTAAAAAAATATGCAGTACTGACAGGGCTCCTGCTGGTGTTCTTTGCTTCGCTCTTCGGCTTGTCATATCTGCGGAAAAAAGCGGACGCCCAATATCTGACTGCCGCAGCGGACAAACTGTGCCGCACATATCCCGGCTTTAACGGCCGGCAGATTGCCGTCTTAGGTCCCGACAATTCGGGATTATCGGGATTGCCGTTCCAAGCCGTTCTGTCCGCATCATACTCCGGGCATAAAGCATTTGCATTTATACTTCCGGTAACGGGCAAGTACGGTGTGTACCCGGCAGTATTTTTTTATGAACAGTCAATCGGCTGCATCTTTTGCGGGCTTGCAGGAATCGACGCTATTCCGGAACAGGCGGAACAGTACGGGATAACGCAGACAACTATCGCAATGCACCGGAATAAAATCGAAACGTTGATGGAGAGGCAGGCACAGCAGTTATGACGAATAAATCGATTATCTTTTTTTTAGGTTTATGCCCGATCATTCCGCTTGCAGCCCATTTTGCTGAAGGCTTAATCTTTATTGCGGAATTTTGGCTCCTCTTTGCCGCCGGTATATTAAGCAAGCAGCTTATCAATTATTTTAAAATCGGTAAGCTGTCTCAGATTATAACATATCTTGCTATTATGCTTGCGGCGGCTTTGTACGCGCAGGCAATAGGCGTAATCTTTCCGGTTATGGCGGTTACGCTGGAAAGATACATCTATATGGCTGCATTTTCGTATATACTGATTATCAGCATCGGTATGTATGATTCAAGTAGGTACCCGTTTGAATTGCCGGTAACATATTCGCTGTTGTTAACGGCAACTTCGATATTACGCGAGCTTATTGTTTTTGGGACGCTTTCTCTGCCTTCCCGTTCCGGCTTGTTCAGCATTACGCTTATCCCGCTTTCTTTACCGCTCAAATTTTGGGGAAGCAGTGCAGGTGTGCTTATGGTACTCGGTATTGCGCTGTGGCTTTTCCGCAGCTTCCATAAAGGAGAGCTTTTACCCTTCCGAACCGATGAAACGTATGGGAACCGGCAATAGGGAGGCGCCGTATGTTTATTGTATCTTTAATCTTTTTTTATATCTTCCCTGCGTCTTTGATCTTTTTACATGGCATCGGTTTGGAACGCTTATCGATGAATGCGCGCTCAACCCGCGTTATCATTCCCTTTATCTTACGGGACGGCGCATTGATGATAATTTCCGCTTCTATCTGCCGGCTGCTTGAATATTACATTTTGATACCGATCGGCATTGCCGCCATAACGCCCGTCGCTGCATTGATAGTCATTTATCTTTGCGATTTAGTCTTGCAGCGGACGCTGTTCCGGCAAGCGGAAACGCGCCTGATTCGGGAGCGTTTGTTTTCCGGCGGTATCGTTATTTTCGCTCTTTATCAGGCTTTTACCTATATCGAAATGATTGCCATTTTGGTGAGTGCCTTGGTGAGTATGCTGCTGTGGTCGTTTGTTCTGTGTGCCGTTAAACGGCGAATTGAAGAAAGCAATGTGAGTGCCCAATGGAAAAACGCACCGTTACTACTTATCAGTATGGGACTGATTGCATTAGCGCTTTATGCATGGGACATCGCATGGCTGGCACCGTCGTTCCTGTAACTTATGGCATATACGGCTTGTTTAAATATACTTATAGGATAAGCTGACATGCTTAATATTTTTAAAAATCCTTTAAAATAAGATGGAGTTGAATTTCTTTATGAAGCGTTATTGTTTACTTTTCTTTTTTTCTATTTTCAGTCTTTGGAATATTTTTGCGCAGAAAGCCTCCGATACTCAAGAAACAGCTCCGCCCTCCGCACAATCTCCTATTACCGCTTATGTCTATGAACCCATACGGAAGGGCGACCAGTTTATCCGCATGGGCTTACAGTTAGGAATACCGCTGTTTAATACTTCGCCGGAAAAATTTGCAATTAAAACCAATATCTATCCGGGAGGAAGTATCTTTCTCGGATATACTCACTATCTGACGAAGGGAGTTTCGATCGGCGGCGACGTTGCTTTTACCTTTCATTTAACGCTCGGCAGCAATCTTTATTTTGCCATTCCTTTTACTATAAACTCAGGATACACCTTTGCAATAGAAAAATTCCGTATTCCGCTCACCTTCGGGATAGGCGGCAATTTTCAGGCTTATAACGGTACACGGTATTTCAGCTTATTTTTTAGACCGCAGGCTGGTGTTTTCTATCAGTATTCCCCTGAATGGTCATTCGGCGGGGAATTATCATGGGATATTGTTCCGCAATGGTATAAAGATTCAAGTTTTAACCGTACCGGCAATTTCTTAAATATCGGTTTTGCCGCACGGTACCACTTTTAAAAAAGGAGCATATCGATGAAGAAAATACTTTTTGCTGCCGCCCTTGCAGTTGCTGCGGTAATTGTTTCATCAGCTTGTGAAAATCCTCCGATATTTGCCGCGATTGAACAGGAGGTAAAGCTGAATCCATCTTCCGTTACAGGATCTATCCGCGGGGGAGGAATAATAAAGATCGGCTCTACACTCTATGTATCAAACGGAAAAATATATACCAAATCGGCAGAGGGCACAGGGGGCTGGTCGGTAATGAGCGGCTGTCCCGCCGGTCTTTGCACAAGCATTGCTACCGACGGCACCAATCTCTATGCGGCATTCGGACAAAACGATACCTTCACGATTTATAAATATGACACGACAGCCTCGTCTTGGGAACAAATAACGGGGCTGGCGGCACAGTCTGTTGCGGGTACAAATGCCGTATTTGCTTTCGATGCTAACGCAAAAAAGATCTATCCGATAAGCGGAGGCAGCGTAGGGACACCTTTCGATACTACAAGCATCCTGATGAGTGCCGCTTCTTCCTACTATCTATTGGCGGACGGCCTTTACAGCAGCGCAGGAACAAAAATAGCGGACAGTCCCTCTTCGGGGCTAAAAGGTATTTGCGAAGGTCCTGCGGGCTCCGTTTTTGTTTTCAGCGATAAGACGCTGTATTGCTATAACGGTGCATGGACAAGTAGGGAACACGGTGTAAGCACCCCCCAGAGCATTACCTATTTACCGAGCAAGCAATTGGTATTGCTCGGCGGTATAAAAGGGTATGGGGAAGTTAAACTTGCTTCCGATTCCGGCACAAATTTAGCAAATGCAACAACCGTCGCCGCCGGTTCTTCCGATTCTTCTATCCTATCGGAAAATTACTATCAATATACCAACAGTGTCGGGAAATATACCCTCAATCCTATCAACGCATTTAATTACGGTACTAACGGTTATGTTATCTATGCCGGTGTCAATGACCCGAATACGAAATATACCGGATTGTGGGGGTTCTATAATCCTGACCGAAAACAATGGAACCGTGAGTAAGGATTTATTCGAGACTGCGGCAGCGGCGGAACGGCTTCCGCTTGCTGCACGTATGCGTCCTCGCAGTCTTGACGAGTATATCGGGCAGGAACATATTGTCGGAAAAGGACGACTTTTACGGAGAGCTATCCAAGCGGATAGGCTCTCGTCCGTTATCTTTTTCGGGCCGCCGGGGACGGGAAAGACTACCCTTGCCCAAGTTATTGCCAATCATACCAAAAGTAATTTTTTAAGTTTAAATGCCGTCCTTGCAGGAGTGCAGCAAATACGCGATGCCATTGCATCGGCGGAACAATATAAAAAACTCTACGGAAAACCTACCATTCTTTTTGTCGATGAGGTACACCGATGGAACCGAGCCCAGCAGGATGCGTTACTGCCGTGGGTGGAAAACGGAACGGTGATTTTTATCGGCGCGACAACCGAAAATCCTTTTTTTGAAGTGAATAAAGCCTTAGTCAGCCGCAGCCGCGTATTTCAGCTTAAAGCGCTCACCGATGCCGACCTCTACCGGACAGCGGAACGGTGCTTACGGGATACGGAACGGGGCTACGGAAAATGGAAGGTTTCCTTTACCGATGGTGCATTGGAGCACCTTATCGAAACCGCTGCAGGGGATGCCCGCAGTCTTCTGAATGCGCTTGAGCTTGCCGTTGAAACCTCCGTCGAGCACTGGCCGCCGCCTGCCGGTACCGAAATCACTATCGATATGCAGGCTGCCGAAGAAAGCATCCAGCAAAAAGCAGTACTCTACGATAAAGACGGCGATTACCATTACGATATCATCAGCGCTTTTATTAAATCCATCAGGGGAAGCGACCCCGATGCGGCTCTCTACTGGCTTGCCCGAATGGTGCGGGCAGGGGAGTCTCCTCACTTTATCTTTCGGCGTATGCTTATCTCTGCTTGCGAAGACATCGGGCTTGCCGATCCCCATGCGTTGACCGTTGTTACAAGCGCGGCGGCGGCTTTTGACCGCATCGGTTTGCCGGAGGGTAGGTATCACCTGACTCACGCGGCACTG
Source organism: Treponema vincentii F0403 (assembly GCF_000412995.1). Classification (NCBI taxonomy): domain Bacteria; kingdom Pseudomonadati; phylum Spirochaetota; class Spirochaetia; order Treponematales; family Treponemataceae; genus Treponema; species Treponema vincentii. The sequence continues at coordinate 1,801,189 of NZ_KE332512.1, forward strand.
TACCTTGCGACCTGTCCAAAATCGAACAGCGCCCTCGGCTTTTTCGACGCCTTAAAAGCGGTGGAAAAAGAACAAACCGAGGTACCGAACCACCTCAAAGATGCAAACCGTGACGGAGAATCGCTCGGGCACGGGGAAGGCTACCTGTATCCCCATGCCTACCGCGACCACTGGATTGCGCAGCAGTATCTGCCCGACGAGCTTATCGGCAGGGTGTTTTACACGCCCGGATACACCGGCTATGAAGAAAAGATACGGAATGATGTACTGGCAAAGCGGGAAACCCAGCTTGCCGCCATATACGAAGCCGCCGAGGGCAATAAGGATAGCTTTACGGTTGAGGATTGGCAGGCTCGGACGGAAGGAAGCAGCGCCGAAATACTGGAACAAATACGGGATACCCTTATGGGGCTGGCAAACCTATCCGCCGATGACCGCGTGCTGATTTACCGGGCAGACGGAGGGCTTTTACTGTGGCCGAGTACCCGCATCACTCTTAACGGATGTACGGCAGGTATTTTTGAGCACCAAGAAGCCTTGCAATCGGCGCTGCGGTATGCGGAAACCTTTGAATTTTTGAACCGTCCGATTACGGCTGTTCTCCCCAGCTCTAATCGGTATATGGAAACTTCAAGCAATATGGTACCTGCGGGCAGTATGGTAAACGCGGAGAAAAAGGGCTGCGAGCTTTTCCCCGACTTAGCGTTTGACGCCGTGCTTTCATATAACCCCGCCGCGGCTGCGGATGATTTTAGCGCTTTCTTTTCCCACATAGCGCAAGAGCACACCGCCGGTACGCGTATCATCTTCGCATTTCCGCTTCCGCAACAGGGGCTAAGACTGTCGGCGCTGCTGCCACCTGATGACGCCGCAGAACAATCCGTTAATCGTTTTACGGCTGCGGAAACGGCATTTTTCTCCGACTCCAAAAACAAACGCATCGCATGGACGGAGCGCACCGTCGCAGAACTTGCAGAAAAAGCGGGCTACTGTGTACAGCTGCTTAAAAAAATAGACTACCAAGAAAAAAGGCTGATAACGCAGGCGGAACTCAACCGCTGGTTCTCGGCAGAATCGGAATACGGCACGGCAATTCGCAGCGCCTTTGCCGCAGACGAGGCAGAGCTGGAAAAAATCATCCGGCAGCTGGAACAGCGGCGTAGAAAGCCGGCCGCGTATACCCGCACTATCGTATATATGAGCGTCTCCCGTGAGATAGTGTAGAGCTCTTCCAACCATTCAACCGAATTTTTAAAGGTACCTGCAATTAGCCTGCGCGTTCTACCGTGAGCGCGTCGATATACCGAATCAGCTGTGTGCAGGTATATCCGCTGATAAGGTAGGCATTCGAGCTGCGGTTGTCGAAAAATACGTAGTCGCCGCTTTGCAAGGGCGTAAACGAAAAACGCAGTTCCGTGCCGTCGCCGAATGTTAGGCGTACCCGTGCGGTTTGCGGACTTTGCAATGCCGGCGCGTTGTATATGTCGATACAGGAAAATTTTTCCAAAAAATTTTCCAATGCACGGAACGCATCGCCGTTACTTTCCGTCCTGATCACAATATGCTTCCCATACTCCAAACCTTGAATACCCGTTCCGCGGAAAAGCGATGCGTATATCTGCAAGTCAAGCCAAAACGGAGCGGCGACGGTTAAAAAAGGTTCAAGAGCGTTATCGATTAAAAACACTCTGACGCTCGACCCCATCCGCACATATCGCCCTGCGCCGGCCGCATCGGTTATTCCGAAAAAGAGTTCCGAAAGAACGGTCTTATCTTTCCGTACCAAAACGATACGCGAAGCGTGTCCGTCATCGATCAGGTAATCGGGATAATCCTGCGGGCGTGCCGATATTGGGAGAAAAGAGCGGCCGGCGCCGAGCAGCGAAAAAAAGCGGTCGATAATCTCCTGCCTAACCGGATAGCTGCCGTTTGCAGTGTGCAGATAAAAGCGGGCGTCGTCTTTAGTCAGCGTCATTTCGCCCATCTCTACCGGTTCCGCCTTGATCGGGATGGAAAACCGGATTTCTTCCACTCCGCGGATATCTTGCTCCCGCATTAAGCTGCTCGAAAAAACGCCCGTGCGGGAAGGCCGGTGCAAAAAACTGAGCGCATAGCAGCACAGCAGCACACAGAGACTAATAAACAGAAGCTTTGTTTCTTTCTTCATGGGCGTTTTCTCCGCCGGATAATGTACAGTGCGACGCCTGCGGCGATAATCAGCAGGGGAACCAATACGAGGTTCACGATACGGGAGACGGTGATAATCCGGTTAAACGCCGCATCGCTTTCAAAGTAGCGGAAGGGCAAAACGGCGGGCTGTTTATTTTTCAGCTGCAAAAGTGCATCCTGCCGCGCAAGCCAATATACGGTATTTACCATAAAGTCCAAATTCGCATCGGAATTGGTATATTCTACGGCGGAACTCACGCAGTATTCATCCGCAACAACCAAGAGCCGCGCATTGTCCGCGCTGCCGATACCGCTCACCGCATTGACGCCGCGCTCGCTGAAAGCCGCAAGCGGATAGGCCTCGTGGTCTCCATTCGCGGCTTCGGCAAGCTGCGCTCCGCGAGGGTCTGTGTCGTACGGCGGATTTTGCAGCGCCGACCGGCTGCTAGAGGCAAGAAGCGGGATCGGCGTTTTTCCTCGCGCTGCGGTACAAACCAGCTCCGACGGCCAGAAAAACTGCACGGCCTTTCCTGCCGCTAGCAGCGGCGGAATTAAATCCGTCTCCTGCCTAAACACCTGTAGCCAAAAGGGATAGTTAATATGCTCGTAGGTACCGCCGCCGGACGTCGGTAATGTCATACGGAAATTGACGGGATCCATAACAAGGTTTGGCTGTACGGCGAATCCGGAGCGGGCAAGCAGTTCGATAAGTCCGTCGTTTTGTTTCGGGGTTGCTTGCCAACTGCCGCCGGTATCCACAGTATTGGCAGACACAAAAAAGGCGGCGGAACCGTGCCTGTTCACAAAGGTGTCAACCGCTGTCAGCATATCGGCATCAAAGTAAGAAGAGCCGATTACAAGCAGCGGAATTTCGGGATGCAGCTCGGGGTAGGGCTTGGTCAGCATAATCGGTATAAATCCCGCATACTCCAGCCACGGCAGTACATACTGATATTCGCCCTCTGCACCTCCGTCGGGAAGCGCAACATAGACGGAACGGTCGGCGCTCCGCCCCTGCGCATCCTGATTCATCTCGGTAATAAAGCGTGCAATATCGGCTTCAAGGGTGTAAATATCGGAAAGGAACGGAACCACCCTGCTTTCTCCGCGGTATTCGCAGAGCAAACCGGAATAGAGGTTTTGCAGTATCTGCGTATTATTGCTGTTTCGCTCAATTTGCCGGGCGATAATGCCGAGCTGCTGTAGTTGCTGCGGAGAAAGCTCCTCGGTATCTCTATAGAGCACAAGGCAGCGTCCGTCCGAAGCGCGTTCATATTCTGCGAGGATGTCTTCGACATATTGCAGCGACGGTAAGTACCCTTCGATATTATAAGAGCGGAACCATGTAACCGTTACCGTTCCTTCAAGGCTGTTCAGTATCGACCGGGTATAGAAGGAAAGCGAGTAGGTGTGCTGTTTTGTCATATCAAGGTGCACATAGATCCGCTGCGAGAGGAGCGCTGCCGTCAACACAATGGCGGCCAGCAGGACTGCTTGAATACGATATTCTTTTACGTTGCGCATCGGGGGAATATTCATCGGATTTCCTCCTGCACATACAGCAACAAGACTGAAAGCCCCTGCGCTGCGGCAATGAGCAATATATAGAAAAGAAAATCGCGGGTGTCGAATATCCCGCGCGCAGCCGATTCAAAATGAAGGGTAAAAGAACAATAGCGCAGTATTTTCACAATGAACGATGGGAGCGGAAGTACCTGAGCAAGCACGTGGCTTGCGGTAAAAAAGATACCGGTAAAAAAGCCGAGTAAAAAACCGACGGCAGTATGCGCAGAGATATTGGAAAGTGCGAGCGACCATGCGGTAAAAGCTGCGCCGAAAAAGAGGACGGCGCAATACGAAAGGAAAAACGGAAAGAAATCAAAATAGACAAGCGGGATTACCGAAAGAGGAATCACCATTGTGAGCGTGGCGGCTCCCGCAAAACAGACGAGCAAGGCTGCGTATTTTGCCGCTGCAAGCAGGCGCTTATCGACCGGATAAGCGGCGAGGAGACGGTCGGTACCGTGTTTTTTTTCGTCGGCCCAGCTGTTCATCGCAAGCAGGGGAATGACGATGCAGAACAAAAACGGCAAGTTTAAAAAAAAGGAGCGGAAGTCCGACAAGCCCGCTGAAAACCAGTACCCCGAACCCACAAAGGGAAGCGCCGCTCCGAGATAGAGCACAAGCGCAGCCGCATACAATGCAGGGTTGTAGATGAGCGCATTCAGTTCTTTTACAAAGAGCGCCTTAAACGCCGGGAAACGCTTCATCGCCGCCCCCGCTTGCCGCTGTTACCCGATTGTTCCGAAGCGTCAATTTCTCTAAACTCATGGGTAGTAACCCCTGCATAGTGTTCAAATATCCTAAATAAGAGCTTATCGGATGCAGGGTCTTCTTCGATACCGGCGTCCTCGTATAAGCGTTCGGCAAGCTCCGCCCGAGTTCCTCCGGCAATCTGCCGTCCTTTGTGGAGCAGGATATGCTGTGAACATACCCGTCCAGCAAGCTCCAACTGATGGGTGCAAAGGATAACCGCCGAGTATGTAGACAGCGCAAGTATCTTTTTTTCAAAATCTTTCAGCTGAAAGGGATCAAGGCCGGACGCGGGCTCGTCCAAGAGGACGAGGCGGGGATGGTGGATAACAGCCTGTGCAAGCCCTACCCGCTGCCGATATCCCTTGGACAGCTCCTTAATCCGTTTGCCGTAAACTTCTTGCAAATCGGTAAATTCAACCGCCTCGTTCAGCAGGTCTTGCTGCACGGAACCGCCGAACCCGCGCATCTGCAACGTAAAGAGTAAAAACTCCCGCACGGTCATCGAATCATAGAGCGGGTTTTGCTCATACAAAATGCCGATGTTCCGTTTTGCTTCAATCGGTTCGTTCAGAATGGAGTACCCGCAAATCGATACGTCTCCGGAAGAAGGGCTGCGGTATCCGCTGATGATGTTCAGCACCGTACTTTTCCCCGCTCCGTTTAAGCCGAGCAGGGAATAGATACCGCCCGCTTCTGCCGTAAAGTTGATGTGCTCGCAGCCGACTTGCTGTTTTTTCCCCGTACCGTAGTATTTACAGATGTCCTGCACTTCAAGAATAATCACTGCCGCCTCTGCCCGTAGGAATTTTTCGCACCTTGCGTTCTTTTAATGACTAAGATTTAAATACCGTAATATCGTCGACGGTCTTCCGCTTGGGCTTCGGCGTCTCTCCGTCGGCATAACCTACGGCGATAACCGCTACGATGATTTGATTTTCATCGATGTTAAAAAACTTTCTGATTGCAGCCTCATCGTAAATGCCCATAATGAGCGTTGCAAGGCCTAAATCATGAGCTTTAAGGCAAAGATTCATCGCCTGCATTCCATGGTCGTAATATTGAAAACCGTCTTTCAGATGCGTTTCATATTCGCCGTCCCGCGTAAAACCCGAACGTTTATTGACAACCGTTGATACAATCAAGACCGGCGCGTTTTGCACATTCCGCTGATTAAAATCCGCAAGGCATTTGGCAAGCTCCTTTGCGGCATTTCCTTCCGCTACATAATAGCGCGAAACTTGCGAGTTTTTCCACGAAGGAGCTAAAATCGCCGCCTGAATAATTTCCCGCACCAGTTCGTGCGGCACAGGCTGATTTTTATATTTACGCACGCTCCGGCGCTGTTCCATACAAGTTTGTAAGTCCATACGGATACCTCCTATAACTGCTTATTGAGCCATGCAATAAGTTCGGATGTCCTAGAGTATATCTCTTTAACAAGGCTGTTATACCTGTTATACATTGATGATAAAATAGTCGTGTTCGGTATTTTTGATAAAACGCTGCAGGTCGCCGGAATCGATAAAAACCGTTGCAGTGTTTTCATTGGGATGAAAGGTTAGAATACGGTATGTGTCGAGCATTTCTTTATCAAAATAAACGGTTACATCATGCGCCGTATTGTTTAATAACCCGAACGGCGACACCACGCCTGCGGCAAGTCCGAGCTTTTCCGCCAACAATTCTGCAGAGGCAAACTTGAACTCTTTTTCTTCGAGCAGTTCGGCACACTTTTTCATGTCGAGCCGTTTCACTTCGTCCATAATTAACAAAATGCACCGCTTTTTATTTCTATTCCGCAAAAAGAGTGTTTTTGTTCTGCAGCCTTCTTTTCCTTCAATGTATTTGTCGGCTTCTTCCGTCGTTAAGGCCGGCGGATGTTCGACTACTTCGTAGCTAATGCCCATGTCCTGTAATGCTTTGTAAACTTGTTCGGCGGGTGTCATACAAAATCTCCTTATGTAGTTCTTTGGATACTATAACATAAAGAACAAAAAAGGCAACACAGCGGTGAAGGCTGTCAGAAGATTTAACATTATAGATGATATATCGATGAATAGTGTTAATTGAAATAGAAAAGAGTTTTGTGTAAAATCACCATCGGATTTTTTTACTTGAGCTTAAAAAACGAGAGGAGACGGACGTGGGCATAGAGACGGTATATCAGCAAACGCTTTTGGATTATTCGCGGAGAGCGGAACATAAACATCAATTGGACGGAGCTACCGGTATTGAACGCGGGCATAATCCCAGCTGCGGCGACGATTTAACCTTGCTGATTAAGCAGAAAGACGGAATTGTAGAGGATGCGTCGTTTTTAGGTACAGGGTGTGCGGTTTCCACCGCTTCTACCAATATGCTGATCGATCTGATAAAAGGAAAAACGGTTAAAGAAGCGCAGCATTGCCTAGAGGTATTTTTTAATATGATGGCGGGAAAGCCGCAGTCGGAAGAAGAATTGGAGAGCCTCGGCGATGCACAGATTCTCAGTTATTTTGCAGAAATGCCCGCCCGCATTAAATGCGCAACCTTGAGCTGGCACAGTGCGCAGGTTCTGCTTAAATAGGATAAAATGACATGGAATCTACGGTATCGAATAAAACACAGAGTCCGGTATTAACCGGAGATTGGGAGCTGCAAAATAAGCGGCGCTTGGAAAAACTGATTGCAGAAAAAGCCTTTGCCGGCAACTATGCCGTCTTCGATTGGGATTTTACTTGTATCTTTTACGATGTACAGGATAGTCTCTTGCTGTATCAGCTTGAACACCTATGTTTTAACCTTACCCCCGAACAGTTTGCCGTTACCATCAGGTATGAAATCCCGCAGAATATCCTGCTTGCCGGCTGTTTTAATAGCGAAGGGAGGCAGCTGACAGCCGCTGACCTTGCGGAAGATTTGGACGCCCGCTATCGGTTCTTGTATCATTCATATAAAAATTTAAACGGGACACTTCCGCTTGAAGCAGTTCTGCAAACCGAAGAGTATCTCGACTTTAAAACAAAAATGCTTATGCTGACATGGCATGCGGTAACCGTATGCGATACGGATATTTCACAATCGATATGTACGGGTATGACGCTCCCCGAATTGAATAGCCTTGTAGAAAAAACAATTGCGGAAGCGCTTGCCGCTGAAATAAAACAATATACGCTTGTATCCCCTGCGCGGCAGGCGGGTAAAGCGGGCGTCGTTACTACAGCGTACCGGAAGGGGATTAGAATCCAGCCGGAAATACAAGAGTTATTCCGCCGCTTTGAAGAGTATGGCATCACTCCCTATATTTGCTCCGCCTCGCAGGAGGATGGGGTACGGGTATTTGCCTGCACCCCTGCGTACGGATACTGCCTCCGCCCCGAACAAGTGTTCGGCAGACGGCGGCTGCGGAATGCGGACGGGGTTTTTACCGATGCACGGGATTATTCAATCCCGCAAACATGGCGGGAAGGAAAGGCGGAGGCGATACGGGCTTTGATTGCTCCGCGGCACGGCGGAAAATCGCCCATCCTTGTTGCAGGCGACAGCGACGGCGACTTTTGGATGATGGATGCGTTTAAAGATGAGGCGCTGCTGCTTATCCTGTACCGAAATCAAAAACCGCACGAAAAGCTCTATCCGCTAATACGGCAGGGTTTTGCCGAGCGCAATGTCCCCGGCGCATCGATTATCGTACAGCATCGGGATGAAGCAACCGGTTTATTCGTCGCATCGGAATGATAGAAGGTAGGAAAATTACTCTCAGAGATCACAAAATACGCAGAGGATAATAGGGCAATGGTGCCGTTCAGTCATTTGTTGTTGTATTCTTTGCGATCTTGACGAGCTCTGCGGTATTTTTCGAACGAAGGTGTCATACGCCGGAGCTGCCTTTCGATTATTGTAGAAAATTAGACATTGCGGTACAATATAATAAGTAAATAAAATATATGACATATCTAGCAACCTGATTAGATTTTTAGAAGAAACCCATCAGTATAACTGATAACGAGGAATCTGTAATGAATCATTGGACACAGTTAAGTATTGAATATGCAAACCAAAGAAATTATCTTGACCATTTATTTCGGGTATATCCTACAATTCCAGATGGAATCCGCGATATAGATGAAAATCGTTGGGAGGCCGTCACAGATGCTTTCAATGCAATGGATAATATTTCATTGGTAACTCATTTATTGTATCTGGACTTATTTCCCATAAAAGATTCCTATGTCGCTTTTTTAAAAAGAGATCATAATGCGATAGAACGGAATCCTGAAACGATAAACAGATTATGCGGCCGTTTATATGAGATGGGATTGGATAAAATATTTGAAAAATGTTCCGAACCGAAAGAAACAAATAGACAGATTGGTCCATTATTTAAACGTTGGGTAAATTCAAAAGCCTTAGGAATAGTACCTGTCAGTTTAGATGAATTTATGAATACTACAGAAAATGCAATTTTAAATGCCAGTGATACCGAAATGCAGTTGTGGGCAAAAAAATATTTAGGTTATGAGAGAAATAAAGGACTTGATTTTGTAGCCCGTTTCAACGGTAAATATGTTATCGGCGAAGCAAAATTTTTAACGGATTTCGGAGGACATCAAAACGCGCAGTTCGCGGATGCCATTTCTACGATTATGACACCGAATGTTAATGCTATAAAAATAGCAATACTTGACGGAGTATTATATATAAAAGGCAATAATAAGATGTATACCGATATTACAGAAACATATTCTAATGAAAATATACTAAGTGCTTTATTACTAAGAGATTTTTTATATTCAATATAGGGTTAATAATATGGAATTATTTTATCCGGGAAAGAAAAATAGAAATGAAATTTTAAATATGGTTAATCCATGTTCGTTCTCGAAAAAATGGAATAGCAAAAGGAATTTATTAATTGAAGGCGATAATTTTTCATCAATGCAGTCATTATTGCATGAATATTCTTTAAAAGGAAAAATTGATTTTATCTATATCGATCCACCATTTGCAACAAATAGTACTTTTACTATAGGGGAAGAAAGAGTAAGTACAATTAGTTCAAGTAAAAAGGATAAAATTGCCTATCAAGATATATTGATAGGAGAATCCTTTATAGAATTTTTACGTGAACGACTGATACTGGCCTATGAGTTACTTTCTGAAAAAGGTTCTTTTTATCTGCATATCGATTATAAAATTGGGCATTATGTTAAAATTATTTTAGATGAAATTTTCGGTATTGAAAATTTTAAAAATGATATTACACGTATAAAATGCAATCCGAAAAATTTCACAAGACGAGCTTATGGAAATGTTAAAGATTTAATTTTATTTTATACGAAATCAAAAAATGCTATCTGGCATGAACTTTGTGAGCCATTTTCAGAAGACGATATAAAAAGATTATATAAGAAAGCAGATAAAAACGGACGCTTATATACAACAATTCCACTCCATGCCCCCGGAGAAACTAAAAACGGAGTGACTGGCGGTGAATTTAATGGAATAAAACCTCCCGTAGGACGGCATTGGCGTTCCGATCCAAAAGAATTGGAAGAATTAGATAAACAAGGTTTAATTGAATGGTCGGCAAATGGAGTTCCACGCAAAATTATTTATGCAGATGAACAAAAGGGAAAGAAAATACAGGATGTTTGGGATTTCAAAGATTATCAGTACCCCGTATATCCGACAGAAAAAAATCTTGCATTGCTTAAATTATTGATTCAAGCCTCTTCCAATCCGGATAGTATCGTATTGGATTTCTTTTGCGGGTCAGGCACTACATTGATAGCGGCTCAAGAATTGGGGCGCCAGTGGATTGGAATTGATAAATCAAACGAAGCAATAAAAATTGTGAAAAAAAAATTAGCTTATTGTCAAAATGAATTGTTCTCATCGATGGAATACGATTATTTGTCACTAAAGCCGGTAATAAAAAATGAATTATCAGTTGCTAACCAATAAGACCGGAATCAATAAAGTGGCACAATATTTTATGGGGATAGATGCTTATCTTGAATATTATACAACGCTAGCTGATGGCATAATCAGTGAACAAAACCCTCAATAATTATCTATGCGGTTAACCCCTTTTAAACTTTGCATTCTTTGCGATCTATGCGTTTAAAAAATGACCATAGAACCGTATGAAAAAGTACGTGTTTTATCGCTTTCTGTTGCCCTGCTGCCGTCCGCTTGTTGTTCGGGGATCCCGGCGGTTCTGTGAACGTCCTTTAGACGGTTTTGCTCGTCCGCCGGAGTTTTTGGTGCCGCGCTCTGCCGCCGGTTTTTGCCCCAACTGTTTGAGCTCTTCCACCCGTTGCGGATCGTAGAAACCTTCTTTCCAGTTAAAACGCACCGAGTCGGGAAGGGGAGTGCCGCTCCGCAGCGACTGCAGGATAAACCGGTAGGCACGGCGTTCAACCGTTGTATGCGAAAAGTCCAGCAAAAAGCGTGAAAACTGATGGTGCTGCAGGGCATGGTAGCGGTCTACAACCGAAAACGGCTTGTCGGACAGCACAAAAGAGGCGGACGGTGTCGAAAATGCTCTAAACGCCTCGCCTTGCTTGTCGGAAAAATAGAGGAAGTTATAGCTTTTCGGCAGCGTAAAGCGCATTCTGAACAGTACGGAATACGAAAAAAGCGGCAGCAGCACTTGAGGACGCAGCCCCGGGGCAAACACCGTTTCGATATTTGCCTGCGAGCTTTCGGCCGGCGGAATGTAGGCGCAGATACCGTTATCCTGCAGCCACGAAACCGCCCAGCAGTTAAAAGTGTACAAGTACGGTCCCGCAACTAAAAAGTTCTTTTTATTGCGGAGCATGGAAATATGCGCGGGATTATTCACAATAAATTGCGTGTAGCCCTGCGCGGTCAGTTGTTCCAGCTGCTCTGTAAGAATCGGTTCCTGTTCCTGCGGCACAAAGGGATCAAGCGAAATAAAGATTTCCCGTTTGGGGAACGGCAGCGGCTTTACCTGCTGCTTCGATTGCTGTCCGGATAACGCCGGATAGGTGTCCTCATTCAGGTTGATAATCACCCGCACCGGTTTATCCGCAAGGATGGTATGCAAATCCGCAATGGATGAAACTTGCACATACAGCCCTTCTGGGAATATATCCGCAGGTTTTTTTGCAAGGCTTTTTTTGACGGGGGTTGAGGATGCTGCAGTTGCGGGCGCGGCTTTGTTTGTATCGCCGAGTGTAGGGAAGCCTGCTTCCAATGTCAGCATCGGCAGTGCTTCGTCGTTGGGCTGTTTGCGGTATTTTTCGAGCGAGGCAGGCAGCAAACGCGGGTAGCGTTTGGTCATTGCCTTGGTTTGCAAGAGATATACGCTGTCTCCCTTGCCTGAATCCGCAGGTAGCTGTAGCCATGCGCCGGATTTGCTTTCAATTATATCCTGAATTTTCCAGCTTTCCCTGCCGCTGTCGTCCTTCTTATGGATGCGCACCGAATCGCCTTTTTCCGGGGTGTAATGCCCGTCTTTCAGCTGTACGTAATGCACCGCCCGTGTGCCGTCCTTGTAGGGTACTTCCTGTACGTCGCCTTTTTTAATTCCGTCGATAATGCCGAGGTAGATGCCGGTACCGCCTGCCTGATCGGGATTGAGTACTTCTTCCGCACGGGTGCTTTTAAAGCGGTAGCTCGTCTTTTTCCGTGCAAAGTCGTTTGCCAAAATCCGCTTGCCGGTTTCGACCGCCGCTTTTTTATCTGCTTCCCAGTTATCGATGACATACCGGTAGGCGGACACCACCGTGCCGACATATTCGGCGCTTTTCATTCTTCCTTCTATTTTAAAGGATGCAACTCCCGCTTGGATAAGATCGGGGATATATTCAATGAGCTGTAAATCCGCCGGGGAGAAGAAGTATCCTTCGCGGTCTCCTTCCGGCTCATGCGCTGTGTAGAGGCGGCGACATGCCTGGGTGCACATACCGCGGTTCGCCGACTTTCCGCCGAGGTAGCTGGAAAAAAGGCAGAGACCCGACTCACTGACGCAGAGCGCCCCGTGCACAAATACTTCCAGTTCGCAGGAGGTGTTTGCATGGACGTCGCGGATTTCTTCCAAGCTCAGTTCCCGTGCCAGCACCGTCCGCGAAATTCCCCAGCGGCTCATCGTGTTTGCCGCCTTCGCGCTCGCAATATTGAGCTGCGTAGAAGCGTGGAGTTTGAGCTGGGGGAAGTATTTATGCGCCATTTGAATCAGTCCGAGATCCTGCACGATGATGCCGTCCGGACCGACATTGTTTAAGTACGTCAAAAAGCGGTAGAGCCGCTCCATCTCGTCTTCGGTTACAACCGTATTGACGGTAACATATATTTTTTTATTCCGCTTATGCAGCACGTCAACCGTTGCTTCAAATTGATTCCATGCAAAGTTTGAAGACCGCATCCGGGCATTAAAGCTCTTTAAACCTAAATAAACGGCGTCCGCCCCTTCCGCAATCGCTGCTTCCAATGCTTCGGGATTTCCCGCCGGTGCTAATAACTCGACCATCCCGCCATCATACCGAAAAACCGTGGCACTGCATAGTATTCGGCAAGATATATCCCTAGCGGTATCTATTGGCCGTAACTATCGGAAAAGAGCTCGCTCATTTTCGTTACGCATTGACGTTTCAACCGATACCAGCGCTTCGATACATTCATACGAATGAGTGGTCGCAATAAATGGGTAAATTAATCGTAATGATTTTCAATAACGTATTTAATGCGTTTGTTCTGATCTATCGGCAATGAGCGCACGTTCTGAGCGCGCCGTTCTTGTCAAACAGAGATATATTGCATATACTCTTTCAATATTTGTATGAGAGGCGGATTTAATCGTGTGTTGTACAGGTTGTCCTGCCGTATTAAAAAAGGATAGATTATGCCCAAGATCGATGTAAACGAACAGCTTTTTTTCAAATTATTAGGAAAACAATACGACTATTCTCCCGAATTTGAACATCTATTGAGTTCTGCAAAGGCGGAATTGGACGAAGCGCCGTCCGCCGCAACGCCGAAGTCCGAACGCATCATAAAGATTGAACTGAACGATACCAACCGCCCCGACTTATGGTCGACGGCAGGGCTTGCCCGCCTCTTGCGTATGCATACCGGCGGGGCTTCAAACAAATCCGACTATCAAGCATTTTTATCAACGTTGACTGAACGGAAAGATTCCGGGCATCGAACGATAATCGTAGACCCCGAGCTGCAAGGCGTCCGTCCCTTTATGACGGCTTTTATTATTTCGGGCAAGCCCATCGACGAGCCCATGCTGAAGGATATTATCCAAACGCAGGAAAAACTGTGCTGGAACTTCGGTAGAAAGCGCCGTTCCATATCGATGGGCGTATACCGCAGCGAGCTGATTAATTGGCCGGTACACTACCGCGCCGTCGACCCGCATACAACCTCGTTTACGCCGCTCGGCTTCGATACCGAAATGACGTGCGAGCGTATCATTTCCGAACACCCGAAAGGTAAGGAATACGGTTGGATATTAAAGGGCATGAAAAAAGTGCCGCTCCTATCTGACGCAAAAGGTGGCGTGCTTTCGATGGCGCCGATTATCAACAGTGCAGGGATCGGTGCGGTGCAGCAGGGCGATACCGACCTACTGGTCGAGCTGACCGGTACGGATATGCCGTCTCTGCTGCTTGCAACGAATATCGTTGCCTGTGATTTTTCCGACGCGGGCTACACGATTTTGCCGGTCAGCATAGAGTATCCGTATGAAACGGGATTCGGCAAGACTATTACGACGCCACTGTACTTCCAAGAGCCGACAAAAACGACGGTTCATGCCGTTAATAAGCTCCTCGGAACGGAGCTTTCGGCGCAGGACATTGTTGAAGCGTTGGAGCGTATGGACAATACCGTTACGGTTGAAGGCGATTGTTTGACGCTTACGCCGCCCGCATACCGGAATGACTTTTTACACGAAGTTGATATTATCGAAGATGTGATGATGGGTAAAACCGTCGAATTTTTTGAACCCGAAACACCGCGGGAATTTACCATCGGGCGGCTTTCTCCTGTTACAGTGCTTAGTAGAAAGATTAAAAGCTTGATGGTCGGCTTCGGTTATCAAGAAATGATTTTTAACTACCTCGGTTCAAAAAAAGATTACATCGACCGCATGAATATAGACGGAGCGGCGGTCATCGAAATTGCAAACCCCATGTCGGAAAATTATCAATTTGTCCGACCGTCCATCATTCCGTCGCTGTTATCCGCAGAAACGGTTTCGGGGAATGCGGTGTATCCGCACCGTATCTTTGAAACGGGGAAAATCGCCTATCTTGCGCCTGAAGAGAATACCGGTACACGCACGCGGCAAAGCCTCGGCTTCCTTACCGTAAATCAAGACGCCAACTTTAACGAAGCAGCTAGCCTTGTTGCCGGTTTACTGTACTATCTGCAAATGGACTATGCCGTATGCGAAACGCACGATTCCCGCTTTATCGAAGGGCGCCAAGCGGGCGTTCTTTATGAAGGAAAACAAATCGGTATTTTCGGCGAACTGCATCCGCAAGTGCTGGAAAACTGGTCGGTAACCGTGCCTGCATTTGCGGGAGAGCTCGATATAGAAAGTATTCTTACGATTCCGAACGCTGACCGATAAATAAAAAGCACATCCCGATAAAGCACACTGTGTAGGCAAGCAATAAGAGCAGCGGCGACACCTCGTAGAATGTGTCGGTAAAGAGTGCAATGACGAGGCGGGTGCAATACCGTTCCGCTTCGATCATCCCCGTTGCCGCTATAAAAAAGAGCGGGAATGACAGTGCCCATGTATGCTTGAATTGCCGGTGCGGCGGAATACGGAAGCGCCATGCCAGTACCAGCATATAAACCGACATAATCAAAATTAAAAATACATCGCTGATTCTGGCCAACAGTTCCCGATGATATATTTGTGCAGGAAAGCCGTATTGTGCCCCCCGTTGACGGAACGCATAAAGCTGCGGGAGCGTCATAGCCTTTTCACCCTCGTTGGCCGCTATAATCAGTTCAAAATCACTATAAGAAAAAGGCAGCCTCATCGATGCCTGTCGCTCAACCGGCATTGTGCCTTCCAGAACGATAGGCCTAAGAATTACTTCGTCATGCTGCTTATCTACAGCTTGGAACAACATACGGAGCATCGGTTTGCCTTCATTGCTCACAATCGGGATAAGTTTGATAAACGGAATGCGGGAACGGTACAGTATGCTGCCGTCGGCGGTATATTGCGTAAGTTCGCAATTTCTTCCATATATTTCGTGGATACCGTTATTGGTAATATATGAAAGTCCCCCTATCGATACCGTTGCGGCAGCTCTGCTGCCGGAAGCCGGAACGGTAAAATGAATATCCCGTACCGTTTCAAAAAGAGGCTGAGAATCCGTTTCATCGATAAAGAAAACCTCTTCCAATAGTTTTTTTCGGGTAATTTCTATAAAACGCTCTATATCGGGATCTCTTTTAAGCGGATCCTTTTGTTCAAGCATCCGCTGAGCGCTGACAAATTGATTGGAGTGATACAATAAAAGTGCAGCGCCAAAATTGCCGAAAAAGAGAGGAGGAAGGGCAATGAAACGGTACGATGAGAACTTTAAAATCGAGGCATTGAAGCTGTCGGACGAGATCGGAGTGAAGAAGGCGTGTGAACAGCTTAATGTGAACTACGGAACATTAGCAGGCTGGAGAAAGCAGCGGGTAAAGAAAAACAAAGAAGGAAAAAGTACAGATGCTGATATTCAAAGAGAGAACAGCCGCCTCAAGAAAGAAATAGCCGAGCTTAAAAGTGCGAATGAGATACTCAAGGATGCACTCGGTTTTTTCGTTCAAGACCGGAAGAAATAGAAAAGGATGGTCTTTTTGCTTACATCCACCACCGTACTGCTGACAAGCAATTTTCAGCACGGATGCTGTGCGCTGTTCTTCCGGTCAGCGAAAGCGGTTTTTATAAATGGAAGAGAAACAGGAAAAAAGTGAAAGCATGGCAGAAACTGCTCGCTCAAATGCATAAAATTCTCGATGAGGATGAAGAAAACAAGAACTATGGGGTGAGGCGTATGCAGATAGCACTTGAACAACGGGGCATTAAGCGTTCATTGTCGACGGTAAGACGCGCGATGGCACGAGGAAATCTGCTGCATGAAGACAGAAAAAGCCCTGACGGTCTTACAAAAGCCGACAAAAAGGCGATGAGACCGCAGAATATCATCAAACAAGACTTTAGTGCACAAGAGCCTTTGAGAAAATTGCTGACGGATATAACTCAGATACCATGCAAAGATGGAAAGCTGTACGTATCACCTCTTTTTGACTGCTATAATGGGGAGATCATTTCTCTTGCAATGGACACAAACATGAAAAAGGAACTATGTATAAAAACGATAACGGAGGCATACAAGAATTTTGATATACCAAGTGGAGCGATAATTCACAGCGATTGCGGAAGCCAGTATACAAGCGATGAGTACAAAAAGACGCTCGGACAGCTGCATGCGGTGCAGAGTATGAGTGGAGTTGGGAAATGCTGGGATAATGCCCGGATGGAAAGCTGGTTTGCAACGCTGAAAAAGGAAAAGATCTATCAGCTTGATACAACAAAACTGACCGTGGAGGAGGTCAAGACAATCGTCTGGAGATACACGTTTGCTTATTACAACACGAAACGTATCACGACAGTAAATCCCGATGGCTTACCTCCACTGGTATACAGGAAAACAGCAGCTAAAAAAAGTGCTGCTTAAATACATTTGGGGTATTTAGGCACTGCACTAATATTGACTATTCCAGATAGTATGCCTTTATATAATTTCCCTGTTGCATCATTTCGTAGCCTACTTTTTTGGCCTGATACAAGCGGATATCGAATTCGGCTGTTAGATCTGCAATTCCTTTTTCGATTTGATTCCATGCCTGAGCTGCCAGCCGTAAAGCCTCCTCGCGATAGAGGCTGTTTTCCGCACTCAATTGATATGCCCGCATAGCATAGTAGTGCGCAGTGTAAAAATCATATTTGTTCATAAACCGCTTGCTGATAAATAATGCGCCTTCCGCCGTTAGGTTTTCGGGGTCGGCAGTTTCATAAACGGTTTCAACGGTATGCGCTTCTTTTCCCCTCTCGATTGTATGCGATTCATACAACACCTTCGCTTTATCTAAAAGCTCCAGTGCATCAGGGTTGTTATTCCAAATTCCAAGAGCGGACTTTGCCTTATCATACGCTCGTTCTGCATCTTCATTTTTTAATGAGATGCCGGCGTCCTTTATGTAATCGTAATAATCATGCGTTTTAAGCTCGCTGTAGCGCCGGTAATTAAACAATAGGGGTGAAACTATTTCTATAAATACGATATAAACGGTGATACAAAACAGCAGAATAATAAATACTTCTTTTAAGTAGCGCAGCAATATGTCGGAAAATCTCGGAACGGTATTTTGCCCGCATGTACCGAAGATGACGGCATATCCTATCAGAATAGCGGAAACCAGTAAGCCCGGCATAATCCGTATAAACAAAATTCCTGTTTCGGCCAATTTCCGATTTACTAAAAATTGCGGAAGCACTTCGATATTTTTAAAGAAAAACACATATATTAAGCAACAACCTAAACCGATTGTAAAATGAATAAGAACGGATAGCCATCCCTTTACCATCTCATGCATTTTTATGCGGCGCTCCTTTTTTTTGTCTTTGAAGATATCAGCAGCATTTTTAATCCGCCTATAGAATGGAATATAACGGCAACAATACAAAAGAGCAGCGGAGTTCTGAATGGGGTGCTCCCCGTATTCATTAAAAGAAAATTAGAAAGGGCTGTATGGAATTCCCCTTGCTGAATATACGGGTAGACGAGCAAAAAAGTCCCTGACAAGAGGAATAAGAAAAGGAGATTAAACAGATTCCACCGTGTTATGGCACATACAAACCAAAATGAGCTGACACAGAGAAAAAATGTGCATACGAAAAAAAGATACACTCCAAAATTCAGCGTATAGGCCGCATATATGTCATAAAAAAGCTTATCGGCTCCCTGCCGCAATAAGGTTAAAAAAGGAGGCTTATTTATAAAGGCGGTCAGTGTTTTGTCGGCAGGCACGGTTGGTGTATAAGCGGTTAATGCCTTTTCGATGGAAGGAAGTTGCGCATAACAGGCCGGTATAATGACTGTTACGGTAAATAGTGCGCAGACAAGAAACAAGCTGATGGCAACAATCCGTTTAGTGTGATGTCTCATTAGAAATGCGTATACGCCGATAACAGCCGACATGAGCGCAACCGGAAAAGCATAACATGCTCGCTGCACCATACAGATAAGCAGAAGACGTGCCGACCCGGATTCGAGCGGAGCGGCAAGTTCATAGCGCAATGCTATTCCACCGAAAAAGGCAAAGATAATAATTGCGCTTAAAAGGCTTAAGAAAAAAACGCCGGGAACCAGTAAAGCATTCTTCATAGGTATGCTTAGAGTACCATGTTATAGCTACAACCGCAAGTCCGCTTACGAAGGGTGTTGCTTACGCGAGGCATTGCCGCCGCGCAGGCGGCGGTGAGGCTATTCTACCCTGATGTTTTTTACAAATGCGGTAAAGTTTTGCTGCGCTTTGTTGAGCTGCTCAACTGCCGCAGCGATGCCGGTTTTTAGCTCATCCAGTTCACTTTCAAGGTTAAGCAGCTTTGTTAAGAACGCCTTTCCTTGTTGACTTTCCGAGCCGACCGCTTCGAGGTTTCTCCGCACCCTGTCTTGTTCCTTTCCGATTTCCGTCTGGCGATCCTGTAAAGCTTTGAGCGAATACTCCGCTGCGGTAACCTTGTCTTTCTCCGTTATAATAGAGGCAAACGCTTTTCGTATCTTTTCGGGAATTTCGGCATTGGTTGTATACGAAACAAACGTATTAGAACTCATATCGAACACTTTTTGCGCCGATTGATAGATTCTTGCTTCTTCTACTTTTAACTCTGAACCGGCGTTAGCGGCGGCTGTAAGTTTAAACCGGTATTTGTTCACGGTCGTTTCTGTAAGAGCTCGTTTGGTTGTCAGTTCATACCCAGTATTCTTTATGTGTTCGATGATGACTGTCCGCTCTTTTTTGTCGGTATTTTTTATCAGGTATGTTGTACTTTGAACTTGACGGTATGATGTTGTCATAATCCCGTCAGCCAGTTTTACGGTTTCGATCGTGCGTGAGGAATCTCCCCGCCGTGAACCGGTTACTTCAATATCGTCTCCGTAAGCGATAAGGCGCTTTTCGGATTCGGGCAAAAACTCCAGTAAGGCATCGCCGGCATATTCTCCGCCGTCAAAAACCGTAATGGGGCCGGCAGGCAGTTTTAGTCCAGATGTGTTTTCGATGCTGATGC
Source organism: Treponema vincentii F0403 (assembly GCF_000412995.1). NCBI lineage: Bacteria > Pseudomonadati > Spirochaetota > Spirochaetia > Treponematales > Treponemataceae > Treponema > Treponema vincentii. The sequence goes on from NZ_KE332512.1 coordinate 1,821,002, forward strand.
AGAATTTTGGATTAACGTTCCGATTATATGGAATGGATGAAAATACGGAATATTTTTCTGCAGGAAGCGCAGCGATGGTCAGGGGAATCATCGTACTTTGCTGCCGCTCAAGGGTGATGGGCTTTGACGGCGTAAAAGCAAACATTTCGCCGGCCTTACCGGACGCCGCTTGATTTTCAAAATAGGCGGAATTGTTTTCCTCGGCGGCTTCATAGGCCGTATCGGACGCTTCTGCCATTTTCATCATTGCCCGTTCCTGTCTCGCCATAGGCGCTGTTGCGGCGCCTATGTATTCGGCAGATATATCGGCCGAATCAAAGGTTTCCGCTTCGGCCGCCTGCGCAATGGCGAGCGGAACTTCGGGGCGGTATGTGTAATAGGGCGCATAGAGATTTTGCGTAAATCCTACCGGCTTCCCCGTCGTTAAGGTAAGCGTAATATCTTTCCAATCAAGGTCGGTCGAATTATCGATAATCGCCCATGCCTGAAACGCGGCTTTGCCTGCCCCCATGTCGAGCCGGTAGCTTGCCTTCCACACCGGCGCTTCCATAACGTAAGAAAGTCCGAGTTTCCGCTCGCCTTGAGCGTCGATCTTGATATCGAGCTTTTTGCGGTTTTTTGCCGAAGCGTCAAGGATGAGCGCCAAGGCCGTATTCAAATCTTCATTCCGTTTTTCCTCGGTGAATTTGAAGGATTGAATATCCGAAAAAGCGATAATATGAATGCCGTCCTTTGCTGCAAGCGAAATAAAAAAAGAATCCGTTTCTTTTGAACTGTTTTTATCGACGCTCAAAATTTTTCCGGTAATCTGATGAGGCGTAAATAATTCCACCTCTGCGCCCTTTTGCGCTTTTAAGATATCGTACAGCGTCGAGGCGGCGGAAAGGTCTATTTTTAAGCTTTCCAATGTTTTGCGCAGCGTATCCTCGGACTGATAATTAACCGTCAAATTTTTTGCACCGGGATCCGTTACGACAAGGGATTTGAGCACGTCGTTAATTTGCGTTGGAGAAAAGAGCAGCTCTATATCGCCTGAACCCGATACCGTCCCTTCGTGAACGTAATGGGCGACACCGGATGAATACAAAGTGACCTTTTTAAGCGGGATGTCGTCTCCGCTAAAGGTGTTTGTAGGTTCTGCCGCAGCTCCTGCAACACAAACCGCAGATAAAATAGTAAAAATCATGGCCTTCATTAAAATTTCCTTTCCATATTAAGATTATACTGGTCGATGCGGAAAAAAGAAAGGGCTGATAAATCTTCGGGCATACGCATCAGACTCCTTTTGAATATTACCCGTAAAATAAATAGGCTGTTCAACCGGAATCGCCATGAGATAAATCTTTTTCGATGCTTGACATTTATTATTCAAAATAGTATAGTCGTTCCGTTCAATTGGATAAATGGGTGAATACTGTTTATCCGGTATTCTTTAAGAGTTTTCCGGTACCGTAAAACCTTTTTAAGGCAGGTTTCCGTGTTAGCCTTTTTTAAGTGCTAAGGGGTGTGCCCTATTACTCTGTAGGATGCCAAACCAGTCATCGGAATAGAATTTCTGATGATGATCAGGTGGATCCGAATAAGGCTTGCCGAATTGCTATGGCTGGCTTACGCAACACGTCTTTTTGTAACGGTGTTTACTGTCTGATTATCCGCATTCTATTCTTTTCTGTCTTTTGGTATCCTGTTTTGAAACATTTTTTTCATTTCAATATGGAAATGGTCTCGCTGTTTGATGGGCGGGGTTTTGTTAGTTGCCTATTGTCTGTTAGGAGGATTTACATGGCAAAGGAAAAGTTCGAAAGAACAAAAGTTCACATGAATGTTGGTACCATCGGTCACGTTGACCATGGTAAGACAACTCTTTCGGCAGCGATCACTACTTATTGTGCAAAAAAGTATGGTGATAAACTTCTGAAATATGATGAGATCGATAACGCGCCGGAGGAAAAGGCTCGCGGTATTACCATTAATACCCGTCACTTGGAGTATCAGTCCGACAAGCGTCACTATGCACACATCGACTGTCCCGGACATGCTGACTATGTTAAGAACATGATCACCGGTGCTGCTCAGATGGATGGTGCAATTCTTGTTGTTTCCGCTCCGGACTCGGTTATGCCTCAGACTAAAGAGCATATCCTGCTTGCTCGCCAGGTCGGTGTTCCTTCTATCATTGTGTTCCTTAACAAGATTGACCTTGTTGACGATCCCGAGCTTATCGAATTGGTAGAAGAAGAAGTTCGTGAAACGCTCGAATCTTACGGCTTCCCCCGCGATACGCCGATTATCAAAGGTTCTGCATTTAAGGCATTGGCTGACGGTGCTTCCGTTGAAGACACTGCTTGCATCGAAGAATTGCTGAAAACGATGGATAGCTACTTTGCCGATCCTGTCCGTGATGATGCAAAGCCCTTCTTGATGCCGATTGAAGACATCTTTACGATTTCCGGACGCGGTACCGTTGTTACCGGACGTATTGAACGCGGTGTTATCAACCTTAACGAAGAAGTTGAAATTGTCGGTATTAAGCCGACGAAGAAGACTGTTGTTACCGGTATCGAAATGTTTAACAAACTGCTTGATCAGGGTATGGCAGGCGATAACGTCGGTCTCTTACTCCGCGGTATTGACAAGAAAGAGGTTGAAAGAGGTCAGGTTTTGGCTAAGCCGGGTACCATTCAGCCGCACACTAAGTTTGAAGCACAGATTTATGTTCTTTCTAAGGATGAAGGCGGTCGTCATAGCCCGTTCTTCTCGGGTTATCGCCCGCAGTTCTATTTCAGAACTACCGATATTACCGGAACCATTACACTTCCTGAAGGCGTCGATATGGTTAAGCCCGGTGATAATACCAAGGTTATCGGTGAACTGATTCACCCGATTGCTATGGATAAGGGTCTTAAACTTGCTATTCGTGAAGGCGGCCGGACTATCGCCTCCGGACAGGTTACGGAGATTTTAGCGTAATAAAAAACAAAGCGGCCGGGTAGCTGATATTCGGCCGTTTGTTTTTGTACGGAGGAAATATGGCTAAGGAAAAGATTCGCGTTAAGCTTCGCGGATTTGATGTTGAGTTGGTTGATCAGAGTTCTAAAGCGATTGTACAAGCTGTTCAGAAAGTCGGAGCAAAGGTGTTGGGTCCGATTCCGCTTCCTACGCGCATTAACAAATTTACTGTGCTTCGTTCTCCGCACGTAAATAAAAAATCGCGCGAGCAGTTTGAAATGCGGACACACAAACGATTGATCGATATTATTGAACCTTCTGCAGAAGTGATGAATGCGTTGATGGCATTGGAGCTTTCCGCTGGGGTTGATGTAGAAATTAAACAATAAAAGAACGGTAGACGGCATTTAATCAGGATGTGCGTACCGGAGGAGCGATGAGTTTCTCAAGGAGTTATGAGTTATGGTTGGTCTGATTGGTAAAAAAATCGGCATGACCCAGTTATTTGATGAAGAGGGGCGGCTGACACCTGTTACCGTTTTGCAAGTAGTGCCGAATACGGTGGTCGCAGTAAAAGATGCGGATCACTTCGGGTATGAAGCGGTTGTTTTAGGTACGGGTGAATTGAAGGAAGGGCGTGTTTCAAAGGTGTATGCAAATCAGTTTGCAGAAGGTGTAGCGCCTGTCCGTCTTTTAAAAGAATTCAGAGGTTTTGATAAAGAAGTTGCTGTTGGTGCAAAAATCGGCGTCGAAGTTTTAGAGTCTGTCCGGTATCTTGATATAACCGCAATTTCAAAAGGAAAAGGCTTCCAGGGCGTTGTAAAGCGCTGGGGGTTCGGCGGCGGACGTGCTTCTCACGGTTCAAAATTCCACCGGGAAGCCGGTTCTACAGGACAGTGTACCAGTCCGGGGCGATCGTTTAAAAACGTTAAGATGCCCGGTCACATGGGTGCCGAACGAGTAACTGTACAAAATTTGCGGATTGAAAAAATAGATCCCGAATTGGGTGTCGTTATGGTGCGTGGTTCCGTTCCCGGTAAAAAGGATGCGGTTGTGTTCCTTAAATCCGCTGTAAAACGGGAAAAATAACGGCAGGAGAAGAGAATGGAAAAGAAAGTCTATTCGATTGATGGTAAGGAATTGCGGACAATTGAACTTAACGATGCGGTGTTCGGCTTGCCTGTTAATGAAGATGTCATTTACTATGCCATTACAAATGAATTAGCAAATATGCGTGTCGGTACGGCATCTACCAAAGGCCGCGCCGAGGTAAACGGTTCCAATGCGAAACCGTATAAGCAGAAGGGTACCGGACGTGCCCGCCGTGGTGATAAAAAATCACCGCTTTTACTCGGCGGCGGTACGATTTTCGGTCCGAAACCGCGTGATTACAGCTATGCGATTCCTAAAAAGGCAAAAAGACTGGCGATGAAGTCTATTTTGAGCTTAAAGGCTCAGGATGATCGCCTTGTTGTTATAGAAGATTTTACGGTTGAGACCGGTAAGACGAAAGATCTTGCAAAGATATTGCAGGCGTTTGTTCAAGATGAGCGGACGGTGCTTGTGCTGAAGGATGACGATGCAATGTTAAAGCGTGCGGGAAAAAATATCCCGACATTGTCGTTTTTAACCTATAACCGTTTGCGCGCACATGATTTGTTCTACGGACGGAAAGTGCTGATGCTTGAATCTGCTGCGAAAAATCTTTCAAGCTTTTATGCGGCTGAGGGGGCTGAGTAATGCAATATACTGATGTTATTATAGCGCCTGTGCTTACGGAAAAATCGAACGAGATGCGTGAGCAGCGTAAATATGTTTTTAAGGTTGATCCGCGTTCTACAAAGGTGCAGATTAAGGAAGCAGTACGGAAGCTTTTTAATGTAAAAGTGCTTAATTGTGCTGTTGTAAATGTCGACGGAAAAATGCGTCGAGTTCGCTATCGGGCAGGTAAGACTGCAAGCTGGAAAAAAGCTATTGTAACGCTTGCCGAAGGTGAATCGATTAAAGTTTTTGAAGGTGCATAACAGCACTTAACGTTGCTTTGAAGGGGAAGATAAATGGCTCTTAAATTATATAAGCCTATAACACCGGGTATGCGCGGGCGAATTGACTTGCTGCGTGATGAAATCACTGCGCAAAAACCTGAAAAAAGCCTTACAACCGGAAAGAAGTCCAATGCAGGGCGGGATAGCCATGGGCGTATTTTCGTTCGGCATCAGGGGGGCGGTCATAAGCGGAAGTATCGTGAAATTGATTTTAAACGCAATAAGTTCGGTATTCCGGGTACCGTCCGGACTATAGAATATGATCCTAACCGCAGTGCAAATATCGCATTAATCTTCTATGCCGACGGTGAAAAACGCTATATCCTTGCTCCTAAAGGGTTGAAAGTCGGTCAGAAAATTATGAGCGGAACAATGGCTGCGCTTGAGCTTGCTAATGCTTTGCCGCTTGAATCCATACCGGTCGGTTTTACCGTTCATAATGTTGAACTGACACTCGGTAAAGGCGGCCAGATGGCACGTTCCGCCGGGGCAGCTGCTCTTATTGCTGCAAAAGAAGGTGACTATGTAACGCTGCGGCTTCCTTCCGGTGAAACCCGGTTGGTGCATAAAAAATGCTATGCAACGATCGGCGAAGTCGGAAATGCCGACCACATGAACATTAATTTAGGAAAGGCGGGGCGTGCGCGCTGGCGCGGTATTCGTCCTTCCGTACGCGGTATGGCGATGAACCCTGTCGATCACCCGCTTGGTGGTGGTGAAGGACGCGGAAAGGGACGTAATCCCGTTACTCCGTGGGGACAGCCATGTAAGGGATATAAGACCCGTAAGAAGAAGAATACTTCGGATCGGTTTATTGTTTCACGGCGGAAGTAGGGAGTAGAGAATGTCAAGATCTGTTAAAAAAGGCCCTTTTGTAGAAAAAAGCCTGTACAAAAAGGTTGTTGAAATGAGCAAGACGGGAGATCAGAAAACAAAAAAAATGGTTAAGTCTTACTCCCGATGCTCCACGATTATACCTGAAATGGTCGGTTTTACCATTTCGGTATACAACGGTAAATCATGGATCCCTGTGTACATCACAGAGGAATTTGTTGGGCATAAACTTGGCGAGTTTGCTCCTACCCGTATTTTCCGCGGGCACGGCGGCTCGGACAAGAAAGTGGCGAAAAAATAGGTGGATGCAATGACTGAAACGACTAAAAAGAACGGTTACCGTGCTACAATAAAGTATTTTATTGCGTCTCCGACGAAGGTTCGGCCGGTTGCAAATGTAATTAAAAGCAAGTCTTATGCCGACGCTATGGCGATTTTGGAGCATATTCCCAATAAGGGAGCTGCGCTGATTTCACAGACTGTAAAATCGGCCGCCTCGAATGCTTTGAACGGCAATAAAAAATTGGATGAGGATATGCTCTATATCAAAGAGATCCGTATTGATGAAGGACCGAGACTCAAGCGCTTATGGTGCCGCGGCCGCGGGCGTGCGGATGTTCAATTAAAACGAATGTGTCACATTACGGTAATAGTTGACGAAAAGGCGGGAGCGTAAGTATGGGACAGAAAGTAAACCCTATCGGGTTAAGACTTGGAATTAACAAAACATGGTCGTCTCGCTGGTATGCAAGTCCGAGAGAATATGCGGATTTATTGCATGAAGATTTAAAGATCCGTGCAATGCTTCAGACGCTGCCTGAGTGTAAAAATGCGGATGTTGCCGATATCGAAATTATCCGCCATCCTCAGCGGGTAACAATTGTTATTCATACTGCACGGCCGGGTGTTATCATCGGAACAAAAGGTGCCAATATTGAAAAAATCGGTGCTATTATTCAGAAAGAACTGAATAAAAAAGTTCAGATTAAAATCAAAGAAGTAAAGCGGGCTGAATTGAACGCTTCGCTTGTCGCCCAGAATGTTGCTCGTCAGCTTATGGGGCGTGCTTCTTTTAGAAAAGCCTTAAAGCAAGGGTGCTTTTCTACGATGAAAGCCGGTGCGCAGGGAATAAAAATCCGTGTTTCCGGCCGTCTCGGCGGTGCGGAAATGTCCCGGACTGAAGAAATGAAGGAAGGGCGGATACCGCTTCATACGCTCCGTGCGGATATTGATTACGGTTTTGCGGAGGCGCATACGACCTACGGGAAAATCGGTGTAAAAGTTTGGCTCTACAGCGGTATGATGTACAGCAGCGATCAGAAGGATGACGCCGGTTTGTTGTTAAAAAAACAGCGCAAGGAACGCGCACCTCGGTCTGAAAAAGGCCGCGGCGAACGTGCCGAAGCGGGGAGGGATTAAGCAATGGCTTTAAGTCCTAAGAGAGTAAAATATCGTAAGATTCAGCGCGGTAGAGTTAAGGGAAACGCAACGCGGTGCAATCATATCGACTTCGGTGAATTTGCATTGGTTTCGCTTGAACCCTTTTGGCTGACTAACCGCCAGCTCGAAGCTGCTCGTGTTGCTTTAAACAGAAAGGTAAAACGCGGCGGTAAGTTGTGGATACGCGTATTCCCCGATAAGCCGTATACGAAAAAACCGGCTGAAACACGTATGGGTAAGGGTAAGGGTGCTCCGGAATATTGGGTTGCAGTTGTAAAACCCGGAACGGTGCTGTTTGAGCTTACCGGTATTGACCGATCGCTTGCGGAAGAGGCTATGCGCTTGGCAGGAAGTAAGCTTCCGTTTAAGACGCGCTTTGCTGAACAGCCGCGCGATAACTAAGATGGAGTTTGCCGAATGAAAAAGCCGAACTATAAAGATTTATCCCTTGCCGAATTGCAGGCAAAGCGGAGTGAACTTAAACAAAAGTATATGGATTTGAGGTTTCAGTTCGTGGTTGGACATGTAGAAAACCCGCTGCTGAAACGATCTATGCGCCGTGAAATTGCGGCGTTGAACACATTTATCCGCCAGAAAGAACTGGCCGGTGTAAGTGCAGAGTAGGAGCAGGCCCGTGGAAGAAACAACGGCAAAAAAGAAATCCGGGAACCGCGAGTTTGTTGGTTTGGTAACCAGCGATAAAATGGATAAAACCATCGTCGTGCAGGTTGCAACCAAGAAACTTCATCGGCTGTATAAAAAGTATGTGTTGAATACAAAGAAGTATAAGGCGCATGACGAACAAAATACGGCTCATATTGGGGATACGGTACGAATTGTAGAGAACCGTCCGATCAGCAAGGAAAAATGCTGGCGTTTGGCGGAGATTATTGAGCGTGCAAAATAACGAGTAAGGAGCGTCTACATTATGGTTCAAGTAGAAACAAGATTAAACGTTGCCGATAACTCGGGTGCAAAAATTGTAGAGTGTATTAAGGTAATCGGCGGAACTCATCGCCGGTATGCCGGTATCGGTGATATTATTGTAGTAGCGGTAAAGGATGCGCTTCCTACTTCTACGATTAAAAAGGGTTCTGTAGAAAAAGCGGTTATTGTCCGCGTTTCTAAAGAATATCGCCGTCCTGACGGGACATATATTCGCTTTGACGATAATGCTTGTGTGTTAGTCGATGCGAATAAAAACCCCAAGGGTAAGCGTGTTTTCGGACCTGTCGCGCGCGAGCTGCGTGATATGGATTTTATGAAAATCGTATCGCTTGCGCCCGAAGTTCTATAAGGAGATTGAGTGTATGGAAGGAAAAATCAAGATCCGTAAGAACGATACGGTAGAAGTGATTGCAGGTAGCGAGAAGGGAAAGCGCGGCGCCGTATTGCGTGTTCTGCCTGAAAAGAATCAGGTGATCATTCAAGGCATCAATATGGGCAAAAAAGCTATGCGCAAGCGTTCTCAGCAGGATCAGGGCGGGATTGCCGAAATCGAAATGCCGATACATATTTCCAATGTAATGATAGTCGGTAAGAAGAGCGGCGTATCCCGCATCGGTTATAAGATGGACGGCGATAAAAAAGTGCGTTTTTGCCGTAAGGGTGGAGAAGTATTATAATGAGCAACTATGTACCACGGCTTAAGAAAATCTATACGGAAACGATAACGCCTGAGCTTACAAAAGAGTTCGGCTATACCACGGTTATGCAGGTACCGAAGCTCGTTAAAATCGTGCTCAGTATGGGGGTTGGCGAAGCATTGACAAATAAAAAATTGCTTGATGCTGCGGTAACCGATCTCGGTACTATTACCGGTCAAAAGGCGGTAAAAACAAAGGCAAAGAAAAGTATTGCTAACTTTAAACTTCGTGAAGGGCATGAAATCGGGGCGATGGTAACATTGCGCGGCGCAAAAATGTATGAATTTTTGGATCGTTTTATCAATGTCGCGCTGCCTCGTGTTAAAGACTTCCGCGGTGTCAATCCGAACGGGTTTGACGGTAGAGGAAATTATTCATTAGGCGTTACGGAACAGATTATCTTCCCTGAAATCGATTTCGATAAAATCGAAAAGATTGCGGGATTGAATATCAACGTTGTAACGACGGCAAAAACCGATAAAGAAGCGCGGGCGCTTCTTCTAAAGTTCGGCATGCCCTTTAGAAAGTAAGAGAGGTTTTCATGGCAACAACAGCAATGATAAATAAGGCAAATAGCACGCCGAAGTATTCCAGCCGCAAATACAACCGCTGCAGAGTATGCGGCCGTCCGCGCGGATATATGAGAAAATTTCAGATGTGCCGTATTTGTTTCCGCAAATTAGCAAGTGAAGGCCAGATTCCTGGCGTTACAAAATCAAGTTGGTAGGAGGTAAAAAATGAGCGTTTCAGATCCCGTCGCAGATATGCTTACAAAGATTCGGAATGCAGCGGCAGCCGGTCATGAGAAAGTCGATGTGCCTTCTTCAAAGTTAAAACTTGAAATTGTGAAAATTTTGAAAACCGAAGGTTTTATTAAGAATTTTAAAAGACTTAACGAAGCCGGCGAAAGTACAATCCGGATGTTCTTAAAATACGATGATAATGAATTACCCGTTATCCATGGTATTGAAAAAGTATCCACACCCGGACGCCGGGTATATTCAGGATATAAGATGCTTCCCCGCGTATATAACGGGTACGGCACTCTTATTCTTTCAACTTCGGTGGGCGTTATAACCGGCAAGCACGCAAGCGAAAAGCAGGTCGGCGGCGAGCTTATCTGCAAAGTTTGGTAGGAGGCGAGTGTGTCAAGAATTGGAAAACTTCCGGTAGCTGTTCCTGCCGGAGTAAAAGTCAATATCGCCGACGGTTCGTTGACCGTTGAAGGCCCCAAAGGAAAGCTTTCCCGTACCTATAATTCATTGGTGCAGGTAAAGTTTGAAAATTCGGCAGTTTCCGTGTCGCGGGTAAACGATACTAAAGAAGCCCGTTCGTTTCACGGTTTGTATCGGAATTTAATTCACAATATGGTTTTGGGCGTCAGTCAGGGCTTTTCTAAAACCTTGGTGATTAACGGCGTCGGTTACCGTGCCGAAGTGCAAGGAAAACTGTTGGTAATGGCTTTGGGCTATTCAAACGATTTTATCGCGTTGATCCCCGAAGGCATTGAGGTAAAGGTTGAGCCGCAGGGAAATAAAGTTATTATCTCCGGTATTGATAAGGAAAAAGTCGGCGAATTTGCAGCGCAGATCCGTAAACTCAGATTACCCGAACCCTATAAAGGAAAGGGTATCCGTTATGAAACCGAAGTCATTAAACGCAAAGTCGGTAAGACCGGTGTTAAATAAGGATAGGTACTATGTTTAAAAAGCGAATCGAGAAAGATAGAAAGAGATTTAAGCGTAAAGTTCATATCCGTAAACGGATTTATGGAACAGCTGAACGTCCTCGTATGACTGTGTTCCGCAGTAATAAAAATATTTCGGTGCAGGTTATCGATGATGACGCAAGCGTTACTATCGCTTCGGTGTCGACACTCGAAAAAGATTTTAAGCCGTTAAAGGCAAATATCGAATCTGGGGCAAAGATCGGGGAAGAACTCGGTCGCCGCCTCAAGGAAAAGAATATTACTGCGGTTGTTTTTGATCGAAACGGTTATCTGTATCACGGTGTGGTGCAGGCAGTTGCAGACGGTGCCCGTAAAGCGGGAATAAATTTCTAGGAGCGGATATGGATCGTCAGAAAGATTTTAACAGAGACAGTTCGCATCGTGAGAAGGAACTGGTAGAAAAGCTGGTTAAGTTAAACCGGACTGCAAAAGTTGTAAAAGGCGGCCGCCGTTTCTCTTTTTCCGCTTTAACGGTTGTCGGTGATCAGAACGGACATGTGGGATACGGCTTCGGTAAGGCGAATGATGTGAGCCAAGCCATTAAGAAGAGTATTGAAAGGGCAAAAGCGAATATGATTCATATTCCGTTGAAAAACGGTACCATTCCGCATGAAGTGCAGGCTAAGTTTAAGGGTTCTTCCGTATTGCTTCGCCCTGCCCGTTCCGGTACGGGAATTATCGCAGGCGGTACTATCCGGGCGATTATGGAAGCGGCCGGTGCAGCGAATGTTCTTTCAAAGTCCTTGGGGTCAAACTCCGCAGTAAATGTCGTGCGGGCTACTTTCGAGGCTGCATCGGAATTGATGGATGCTAAAACGATTGCTAAGAACCGCGGAAAGTCTATTACGGATGTCTGGGGGTAAACTATGGCAAAGAAAATTCGGATTACGTTAGTTAAAAGTACCATTGGACAAAAAAAACCGGTTCGCGCAACCGTTCGTTCCTTGGGACTTGGAAAATTGCATTCCGTAGTTGAGCACTCCGCTTCTCCCGCCATCTTAGGTATGGTACGGGCGGTTTCTCACTTAGTTGAAACAGAGGAGCTTGATTAATGTCTGATTTTATATTGAATGCGCCGAAAGGGGCAAATAAGAAAAAGCGCATTGTCGGCCGCGGTTCTTCATCCGGTCGGGGAACGACATCAGGTAAAGGAAATAAAGGCCAGAATGCGCGCTCCGGCGGTAAAACGTATATCGGTTTTGAAGGCGGACAAATGCCGCTCTATCGCCGTGTTGCGAAAAAGGGCTTTTCCAACTATCCCTTTAAGGAAGAATATTCGGTAGTAAATTTATTTATTATCGATGAAAAATATTCCGATGGGGAAACCGTTAATAAAGAAACGCTGAAGGCAAAAGGTCTTGTAAAGAAGCAAACTTCTTTGGTAAAAGTGCTTGCTTCCGGAGAGCTTACAAAAAAATTGACGGTTGATGTAGATAAAGTTTCCGCACAGGCTCAGGCAAAGATTGAAAAAGCCGGCGGGACGGTCGTTAAGCAGAACGGCTAAGCAGGCGGGCTTCATACATGGCTAACAATGCATTTGTAAATGTATTTCGGATAAAAGAATTACGCGACCGTATCCTGTTTACGATTGGAATTTTGATAGTGTTCCGACTCGGTTCGGTGCTGACTATTCCCGGTATTGATCCCCATGCGCTATCGGCATACTTCCAATCGCAAGTGCGTGGTAATGCCTTTGTCGATTATATGGACTTCTTTGTCGGCGGGGCATTCTCCAACTTTTCCGTATTCATGCTTGGCGTTATGCCGTATATCTCAACTCAGATTTTGATGCAGCTTGCGTTATTTGTGTTTCCGAGTTTGAAAAAGATTGCGGAAGATGACGGCGGTCGGAAAAAGATACAGGTATGGACGCGGATCCTTACGGTATTTGTGGCATTGATTCAATCCTATGCAGTAACCTTCTATGCCTATTCGATACCCGGTGCTATCGTGCTTCAGAGCAGATTTATGTACATCTTTGTTACGATGCTTACCGTAACGACGGGTACGATGATAACGGTCTGGCTTGGCGAGCAGATTACAGCGCGCGGTATCGGAAACGGTATTTCGATGATTATCTTTGCCGGTATTATTGTCCGGTTACCACACGCCGTTTCTCAGATGATCCGACTGGTGCGGCTCGGCGAATTAAACCTTGTCTTTGTCGTTATCGCATTGATTATGTTCGTCGGTATTATCGTTCTGGTTGTTTATGAACAGCAAGGACAGCGGAAGATACCGGTGCACTATGCAAAACGGGTTGTCGGACGGAAAATGTACGGCGGACAAAACACCTACATTCCGTTTAAAATCAATCCGTCGGGTGTTATTCCGATTATCTTTGCATCATCGTTTTTGACGTTCCCGATTTCGATTGCAACAACGATAGGGCCGAATGTCCGCTGGCTGAACAGCCTTGCGCAGTTCCTGCGTCCGAACGGATTGTGGTACAATATCTTCTATTTGATCCTTATTGTGTTCTTTGCATATTTTTATACACAGGTTTCATTAAACCCCACGGAAATTGCAAAGCAGATAAGGGAAAATGGCGGCTCTATTCCCGGCATTCGAACCGATAAAACCGAGGAATACTTGCAAAGAATTTTAAATCGTTTGATTTTACCCGGTTCTTTGTATTTGGCACTGATTGCCGTCTTACCGACTGTGATACAGACCATTTTCGGCTTCCCTCAGTCGATTTCGATGCTGATGGGCGGTACCTCGCTTCTCATCTTGGTTGGTGTTGATCTTGATACCATGAGTCAAATTGAAGCGCAGCTTAAAATGCACCACCATGAGGGATTGGTAAAACGAGGAAAGCTCAGATCACGGAATCTGTAGTATTTCGGTAAAGGTTATTCTTTTGTTAAGGAGAAAAACAATATGAAAGTAAGAACCAGCGTAAAGCCTATTTGCGATAAATGTAAGGTTATTAAACGCAACGGAATTGTGCGGATTATCTGCACTAATCCCAAACATAAGCAGCGCCAAGGCTAATGGAGGAAACTGAAGAATGGCTCGTATTTCTGGGGTCGACCTCCCCAATAAACATGTTAATATCGCGTTGACGTATATCTATGGAATATCTCACTCATCTGCAAAAGCAATTTGCGAAAAATCGAAAATTGATCCGATGCGGATGATCAACGATTTAAATCAGGATGAGCTTGCCGCCATCCGTGCCGTTATCGATCAAGACTATAAGGTTGAAGGCCGGCTTCGTACCGAAGTTGCTTTGAATATCAAGCGCTTGATGGATATCGGCTGCTATCGCGGTTTGCGGCATCGCAAGGGCTTGCCCGTTCGCGGACAACGTACAAGAACTAATTCCCGTACTCGCAAAGGTAAGAAAAAGACCGTTGCAGGTAAGAAGAAGTAATTTTGGAGGATAAGCTGTGGCTACAACCGCAAAAAAACGAAAAGAAAAGAAGAGCGTATATGAAGGAAATGTCTATATTCAGGCAACCTTTAATAATACCATTATTACGATAACCGATTTGAAGGGCAATGCGCTGTCTTGGGCATCCTCCGGCGGATTGGGATTCAACGGTGCTAAAAAATCTACCCCCTTTGCTGCACAGACAGTCGCGGAAACGGCTGTGCAGCGGGTTCAGCAGTATGGATTACGGGAAGTTCATGTGTTTGTAAAGGGCCCCGGCGTAGGTCGTGAATCCGCAATCAGAACACTTGGCGTTATGGGACTGAAAGTTCGGTCTATTAATGACGTAACCCCTATTCCTCATAACGGCTGCCGTCCCCGTAAGACCCGCCGCATCTAATAAAAAGGAGTTTGAATGGCTCGTAAAAATCTTTTGAAAGGATTCAAAAAACCAAAAGGTCTGGAATTTGCAGCGGATGTCTCAAATGACAGCTATGGTAAATTTACGGCGTCTCCCTTTGAAACAGGCTTCGGCACAACGATCGGCAATTGTTTACGGCGTGTTTTGTTGTCTTCAATACAAGGGTATGCTATTTCCGCTGTAAAAATTACCTCTTACGGTGCTGATGATGTGCCGCATAGTATATCAAGCGAGTTTGAAGCAATTCCAAACGTAACCGAAGACACGATGGAGGTTTTGAATAACCTTAAACAAATGCGGCTGCGGCTGCCGAACGAGATTGAACAAGATACCTTTTTGTTTGATTTCAAAGGCCCCTGCTCCGTTAAAGCAGCCGATTTTGCGAAACCCGGTCAGCTTGAGATTTTATCCGGTGATCTCCATATTATGGAGTTGATGGAAAATGCTCATGTTGAATTGGAGGTTCAAGTTGATTTCGGCCGCGGTTATGTACCGGCGGAAACCAATGAGAAATACGTTGAAGTTGTCGGAACAATTTCGCTGGATACTATCTTTAGTCCGGTACGGAAGGTTAGCTATGAAATTCAGCCGTGCAGAGTAGGGCAGCGTAACGATTACGATAAGCTTGTGCTTGAAATCTGGACGGACGGAACCATACGGCCTGAGGATGCATTAGCGGAAGCTGCTAAGATCGCAAAAGAGCATTTTACCGTTTTTGTGAACTTCAACGAAAATGAGTTACTCAGCGACGATGAAGCGGACGAAAGCGATGAAATGATAAAGCAGCTGCTTGATACGCCGATAACCGAACTTGATCTTTCCGTGCGGGCTTCCAATTGTTTGAAAAACGCAAACGTTTCAACAATCCGCGATTTGACAATGATGACCGAGGATGAAATTTCGAAAACTCGAAACGTTGGAAAGAAGAGTTTGCAGGAAATACAAGAAAAATTAGCGGAACGTAATTTGAGTTTGGGTATGACTGATTACAGTCATTTAAAAAATTCGATCAAGTTATCGAGACAGAAGGAAGAAACAGATGAAGCATAAAAACGGCTTTAATCCGCTTTCACGTACCAGTGCACATCGCCGCGCATTGCACCGTAACATGGTTACATCACTGTTTAAGTACGAGCGGATTACTACGACAAAACAGAAGGCGATGGAAATTCGGCGCACTGCAGAAAAACTTATTACCCGTGCTAAAGTCGATTCGGTTCATAACCGGCGGCAGGCTGCAACCTATATTTGGGATGAGGCTATCTTGAATAAATTGTTTACCGACATCGGTCCGCGTATGAAGGATCGGAACGGCGGATATACTCGCGTACTTAAATTAGGGCTGCGTGAGGGTGATGCCGCACAGGTCGCAATTTTAGAGCTGGTTGACTATACGCTCGATAAGAGCACAAAGAAGTCGGCAGATGCAAAGAAAGACGGTGCAGACAAGAGTGCTGCAAAGTCAAAGGCGGCGGAGGGCTAAACTATGTCGAAAGCGCATCGCGGAAAGGGAATTAAAAGCGTTCCCAATCATGGACGGGGAACATGCCCCGTAACCGGTCAGACCGGTGTTAAACTGTTGTACGAGCAGGAGATTGACGGAAAAAAGGTCAATATCTCTAAAGTCGGCCGTGCAATGCTGAAAAACAAGAAGGCTGCGGAAGCCAAGGCGTAAATAACGCTACGCTCTAAAAAACGCTCGCTCTGCCGAGCGTTTTTTTATGCCCTATTGTTTTGCCGATACGAAAGAAAATGTCTTTATATGCAGTCGATGTGTTTTTTCTGCCTGTTTATGAATTGGTTTGATAGTATATCTTTTTTTCGATGCTACTCGATATAGCTACTTGACAGATATATCTTAACAACAGATAATAGAATTATGATTAAATCATTTGCAGATTCAGAAACGGAAAAAATCTGGAAAGGCTATAAATCGTCTAAGCTTCCGCCTGAAATACATAAGAGAGCATTTGCTAAATTATTGATTATTAATTCAGCGGAAAAAGAAGATGATTTAAGAATTCCACCGGGAAATAAATTTGAACATCTGCTTGGAGATTTAAAAGACTATTATTCCATAAGAATAAATAATCAATGGAGAATACAGTTTAAGTTTCTAAACAATGAAGCTTACGAAGTACAGATTGTGGATTATCACTAAACGGAGGTGCGCTATGGATGAAAGATTTGAATTACCAACAGTTGGTGAAATTTTACTAGAAGAGTTTCTCGAACCTTTAAATATTACTTCGTATAGACTTTCAAAAGATTTAGGGGTTTCTTCCAGTTCAATTTTGGATTTAGTTCATGGGAAAAGAAAAATAACCGTTGAAATGGCTCTAAGGTTTTCTAAATACTTTGGAACAACTTCTAAGTTTTGGCTTAATATGCAGAATGAATTGGATTTAAGAGAAGCGGAGTTAAAACTTGTACATGATTTGGAGAAAATTCCACATTGTAAGCAGATAGCATAATAGCCGTTTTCAACCTGATGACTGGGCGAGTCCGGTTGCAGGTTATATGAATGTCCTATTGTTTTTGCCGATACGAAAGAAAAGACTACTATGATGATGGATTTATGTAAGATCGCCGCTGCAGAGGTATATGGTGCCGTTTGTAAGCTGACCGGTAAGGCATGGATACCGGTAAAAGGTTTTGAGCGGCATTTGGATGAAGAGTTGGCTTTGCAGGCGGGCGGTGTGGCTGGGCATACCCGGCGCTTTCTTTCTAACGGCTCTGCCGATTCCGGATTAAACGATACGGCCGCTCCAGTGAGCAGGCTTGTGTATTGTGAAGAGATAGAGCGGGAAGTATTTTGGAAGCAGCTGTGCTGGGAAGAACCGTTTGTGATGCGTTTCCGCAGTATCGGAGAAGCGGCGGAATTGTTGCGGGCTATTCAGCGGAATTGGGCGCACTATCCGCTCAACTGCTTTAGACGGGCGGAACTTATCGGGGAAAAACTTCCGTACATCAGTAAAAAAGAAAAACAGTACCCCTATACGGTGCCGCTTACCGGCATGGGGGTGTGGTCGCTGTTGGATGAACATACGCTGATTGCTTCCGCAAAAACATCGTCGCCGTTTCCGCTCGGGGTTATCCGCTTTGCCGAAGATCATCAAAATCCGCCGAGCCGAGCCTATCTTAAATTATGGGAAGCCTTAACACTGTTGGATTTTTACTATCGGCGTGCTGCTGAAATCTCTTTCCAGCCTGCAAAAACACGCGTCGCTGAAGCGCACCTACTGTCTACGCCATCGGTACCGGCGGATTGGGCATTACCGCAGGCGGGGGCGCGTTGCGTTGATGCGGGGGCTTGTCCCGGCGGCTGGACATGGGTGCTGAACAATCTGGGGGCGGAAATAACCGCTATAGACCGGAGCCCGCTGGCGGATTTTTTGATGCGGGAACCGCGGATTACGTTTATGCAGCATGATGCGTTTACGTTAAACCCGGAAAGCCTCGGCACGCAGGATTGGGTATTTTCCGATGTGATCTGCTATCCGCCGCGTTTACTTGAATGGGTTGAACGGTGGCGGGCGAGCGGTCTTTGTTCAAAATTTGTCTGCACCATTAAAATGCAGGGCGCTCCCGATTTTGATACGATACGGCGATTTGCGCAGTTTCCTCATTCAAAAATCGTCCATCTTACTGCAAACAAGCACGAACTGACATGGCTGTGCGCACCGTTTATCGATATCAATAAATAAGACTATAGAAAAAAATATCCGTTTTAAGTATACTACCGGTTAATTATGGAAGATAAAACGCAGGAAATGGAGCGGATTCAAGAACTGCTCGACAATAAGCACTATACAGCCTTAATTGCGGAACTCGCCGAGATGAATGCGGTCGATGTGGCTGAGATATTAGACAAAGAAAATGCGGCAAATGCAGTGATTCTTTTTAGAATGCTTCCCAAAGATCTTGCGGCAGAAGTATTTGCCCTTCTTTCGAGCGAACAGCAAAGCGCGTTTATTTCATCGATTACGGATAAGGAACTCGGCCCTATTTTAGATGAGCTTGCTTTTGACGATATCGTCGACCTTGTGGAAGAGATGCCCGCCAATGCCGTACGGAAAATTTTAGCGAACTCCGGAGAGGAGGAACGCAAGCTTATTAATCAATTCCTTAAATACCCGCCCGACTCTGCTGGCAGCCTGATGACAATTGAATACGTCAGCCTTAAAAAAAATATGACGGTGAAACAGGCGCTGGACTATATCAGAGAGACGGGACTCAAAAAAGAAACGATTTATACCTGCTATGTTACCGATGCCAATAGGGTACTTGAAGGTATCGTGTCATTAAAAGAGCTTGTATTGGCGCCCGAACAGGAGCTTATCGAAAATATTTTTGAAAGCGAGTGTATCTATGTGAATACGCATGACGATCAGGAGAGCGTCGTCGCAGTTTTTAAAAAGTATGCGTTCCTTGCCCTACCCGTTGTCGATGCCGAAAAACGGCTGATCGGTATTATCACCGTTGACGACGTGATGGACGTTATGGAGCAGGAGGCTACCGAAGACTTCCAGATCATGGCCGCTATGCAGCCGTCAGAGGACGCTTACTTGAACACCGGTGTATTTACGCTTGCCAAGCACCGTATCGGATGGCTGATGCTCCTGATGGTTTCGGAAACTTTTACCGGTAGGATTATCGAACATTATACCGAATTATTGGCGCGTTTAACCATTCTTACTTCTTTTATTCCTATGCTGATGGATACCGGCGGAAATTCGGGAAGTCAATCATCGACATTGGTTATCCGCGGACTTGCAACCGGCGAAATCCAGTTGCGCGATTGGGCAAAAGTATTATGGAAAGAATTACGCATTGCGATCATGGTAGGCTCCCTGCTTGGACTAACTATTTTTGTAAAATCGTATTTCTTAGATAGAAAACCGCTCCTCATTTCCGCAAGCGTCGGGTTAACTCTTATCGTAACCGTTACGATTGCAAAACTTACCGGCGGCCTATTACCTATTCTTGCAAAAAAACTCCACATGGATCCCGCAATTATGGCAGGCCCGCTCATCACTACGATTGTGGATGCGGTCAGTCTTATCGTGTATTTTAGAATTGCAGGGCTCTTGTTGTTTTAGGACTTGAGTATTTACCGGTCTTATATGAAATGGTTTGAACGCTTCCGCTACCGTACTTTTTCTCAGACAGCCTCTGTAGAGGAACTGTTGGTGGAAGTTTTTAGAAAGACTATCCACTTATCATCGGCTTTAACGGTTGTTTTTGCGGAGCGCTGGTATACGCTTACTATTGCCGGTATTGTTGGTATCAGTATACTCTACTGCGTTTCGGAATTTCTCCGTATGCACGGACATGGACTTTACATCATCTCGAATATTACCCGTTATGCCTCCCGTGCACGCGATAAGGGGCGATTCGTTTTAGGCCCGCTGACACTTGCCGGAGGGGTTCTTGCAGCATTGCTCCTTTTCCCGATACATACGGCAAAAATCGCTATCTTTGCGCTTGCATTTGGGGACGGTCTTGCAAGTCTTGTTGGGAAGCGGTTCGGCAAAATCCGCTTAGCATTTTTTAAGGACAAAACGGTTGCAGGAAGTTTAACCTGCTTTGCAGCTGTGTTTCTTTCGTCCCTTGCCGTCAGCGGGAGTTTTTGGAAAAGCCTGTTGCTCGGTATCGCGGGCGCCGGTATCGAAATGCTTCCGCTTAAAGATTACGATAATCTTTTAATACCGATAATCATCGGCTATATTGCCTTATTTCTCCATGCCTAATTTTTGCAAAGCCTCGCCCGCTATTGCCATAGATAAAATTGATGAATTGCCTTGAGAAAAAAGAATCCTCCTGCCAAGAGCACTGCAATACCAACCGCGGTAAAAAACCACGAACCGGCGTATAACACTGCGGTATACGCTATTAACATTGCCAACAGCCGGAACGCAGCTTTCCGATATTCGATAATACTGCGATAAATACCCACCAGCAAAAAAGATAGTACGGCTAATACGCAGACAATCCCGCTGAATGAATACAGAAGATAACGATAAGAGCGGGAAAATGAAAAAAACGACACTATATGGACGGTATCGATAGGGATGATATGGGATAGTGCAAAAGCGATAAAACTCAGCAAGAAAATAATGGAACCCGTTTCCCTCGTAAAAGTCTTATGGGCAAAGAGGCTGGAAGTTAAAAGCGCTAAGCAGGCGCCAAAACGAAAAAAGAAAATAATCCGTGCAATAGAGGCTGTAAATATGGTCAGTAACGGATAACGGATTTGCAGCGGAAAAAGGAGCTGCAGCGCCTCGACGGAAAGTGAAAAAACAAACAGACTGAAAAACGAGATTTCAAGTGCATGAGTTTTTTCAAAGAGAAAAAAGACGCATATCAGCAAGGCCAATGCTATCACTGGGAACGAGGCAACGCCGACCATAACTGCATAGTTATTATAGGCAAAAATCGGCAGCCTTAATAACCCAAAAGAACTTTCCGGCGCTGCCGGAAGCTCGGCAAGCAAGTTATGCGTAACGATAGCGATACAGCAGCTTACACTGCCGATTGCTATGAGCGCAGCCATACAAATAGCGAAAATTAAAATTCTATTACGTCCGGCTATTGTCATACGTGCCAGTATAGTTTGAAATCCGCTTCTCTGTCAAATATATGTCTTTTGAAAATATGCGGGTATCTCCTTCGTTGCTTGTTCAGCGAAGTACGTCCATGTACTTCGCTGAACACAAGTTTGACAATGGTCAAACTTGTTTCTGCTTAATACGAGCGGCATCCATGCCGCTGCTGAAAATGCTCAACGTATCAGAACGGACATGGATGTCCGTGAAGTTGAGCAGCAGCAAGTTTTTCGAAAGAAAACTTGTCGTTAAAAAGCGTACATGGAAGTACGCTTTTTAACAGGCCTGCGGTTAATTTTTTCTCGCGCCTCGGATCTATCTCGCCTATTTTCAAAAACTCCGGCTCTGCAGAATCACCATGGGCGGTGGGGAATAAATCGGTAGTGTGTTTTTCCTTGTAAGCGTTCGATGCGGTTGCGCTTCTTCTCAAAGAAAACGATATAACCTAAAAAAAAGTAAGGAGAAAAAAAATTTTTCTTGCGGAAACAATTATTCCGTGTTACACTAAAAGTAATCGCTGATTGGTACTCATTTATTCTAAAAGGAGGCTACTTTATGGAAAAACTCTTTCAGCTTCAAGCGCACAAAACCACTGTGCGCACCGAAATCATTGCAGGGCTGACGACATTCCTTGCAATGGCGTATATCCTTGCCGTTAACCCGCTTATTTTAAGTGATGCCGGATTAAATCCCGGCAGTGTATTTACGGCAACCGCATTATCTGCAGCAGTTGCAACATTGATGATGGCTGTTCTTGCCAATCTTCCCGTTGCTCTGGCTCCCGGTATGGGCTTAAATGCTTTTTTCACGTATACCGTTGTTATCGGAATGAAGTATTCGCCCGCTACGGCATTGACGGCAGTATTCCTTGAAGGTTTGCTGTTCATCCTTCTGTCTTTTTTCAATGTACGCGAAGCGATCGTAGAATCAATTCCGATTAACCTGAAAAAAGCCGTTGCAGCAGGTATCGGTCTTTTCATCACCTTAATCGGTATGAAAAATGCGGAAATTATCGTTGATAACCCTGCGACATTAGTCGGTCTCGGCAATGTTACTTCAGGTCCTGCCCTTTTGGGACTTATCGGTTTGGTTATTACCGCAATCCTGTATGTCATGCGTGTTCCCGGTTCAATTCTTCTTGGAATTTTGATTACCACGGTAATCGGTATTCCAATGGGCGTTACAGCGCCGGTAGGCGGCTGGGAAAATTGGTCGATCGTAAGTGCACCTGCAGCTCCGGTATTCTGGAATTTCGATTTCAGCAATATCTTTAGCTTCCAGTTCTTTACGGTATTCTTTTCATTCCTTTTTGTTGATATTTTTGATACGGTCGGTACCTTAGTCGGTGTTACTAACCGTGCAGGTCTTATCGACAAAGACGGCAATATTCCGCGCGTAAAGCAAGCGCTGCTCTCCGATGCTATCGGAACGGTTTTCGGAGCTATGATGGGTACTTCTACCGTTACCAGCTTTGTCGAAAGCACTTCCGGTGTAGCAGCCGGCGGAAGAACCGGTTTAACCGCTTTTACAACCGGTATATTCTTCTTAATCGCTTTGATTTTCTCGCCGATTTTCTTGCTTATCCCGTCGGCCGCAACAGCCCCGGCACTTATTATCGTCGGATTCCTGATGTTAAGCGCAACAGCGGAAATTAATTTCCAAGATCCTACGGAAGGTATTCCTGCGTTCTTAACCATCGTTATGATGCCGTTTGCTTACAGTATTGCTGAAGGTATCGTATACGGTATCCTTTCGTATGTTATTTTGAAGGCGATCACCGGCAAATTCAAGCAAATCCCGATTGTTACATGGGTATTGTTTGTCATCTTTATATTAAGAATTATCCTGCATTAAACGATAGTAAACTTAATATACCGGATAGGCCGGGCATTCATACACCGTATGGATGCCCGTTTTTTTTCATACCCATCTTTTGCGGCACTGTTTTTTTGAATGCTTGCAAAAGATACAAATAAGGATACAATAGTCCCCATGGATAGAAAATATGTATTGCTGATCGACGGCGACAATATCCCGCCGAGTTTTTTGGAAGCTATTATCACCGAAGTTTCTAAAGAAGGTGAATTACTGATAAAGCGCTTATACGGCGACTGGACAACGCCGAATATGAACGGATGGAAAAACTGGCTGGAAAAAATTCCCATCCGCCCGGTGCAGCAATTCCGTAACGGTCCGAATGCGACCGATAATACCATTATCATGGATGCCATCGAATTGGCAAATACCAACAAAAGTATTAACGCCGTTTGCATTGTTTCTACGGATTCCGATTACTATAGCCTCGCGCTTAAATTACGGGAATACGGGCTTTACGTACTCGGTATCGGCAAGCAAACTGCTAAGGCTCTTTGGGTAAATGCGTGCAATGAATTTAAGTATCTGGAAAACCTTGACAGTACCACGACCACGGAAGAAGAAAGTCAAGATTCCCCGTTTGATTCTCTGGAAAAACTGCTAAGCCATGCCTATAAGAATTCCAGAATGACGGAAGACGGCTGGGTCAGCCTCTCCGATTTAGGAAAATCCATCAGACGGAGTATGCCTGAGTTCGATCCCCGGTCATATAATCACAATACTTTGCGTGAAATTCTTGAAGCCTTTCCCGATCAATATGAAATGACAACGGATAAACTGGTTCCTCCCAATCATTGGATTAAGGCATTGGAGCGTCAAAATAGCGGCACGTTAACGGGTCGTATTAAACGCTTTAAGGGAAATTGGGGAATTATCGAAACGGATGATCACGGCGATTTCTACTTTGGTCTTACGAATCTCACAAAATCGTCCCGCCGTAAAAAGATTACGGAGGGTATGACGGTGCGCTTTAAAGTATTTAAGGAACCGAACGCGAATGGTGAAAACTTTGCCGAAAGGAACGGCAAAGCAACGGATGTGGAACTCCGGTAAAAAAAAGGTTTGTAAAGAGACCTTAAAATCGATACGGAGTGTTCGGCAACATCAGTACCGGCTTTCTACGGTACTGATGTTGCCATGCTTATGCCGCCCATAAGCGGAGTGTATGGCGTCTCTATCGTATTACGATAATTCCTACACGCTCCTTTTAATAGGCCATCCCTTCCACTGCTAAAGAGTCCATCCACAGCATTTTTACTACCGTAATAGTAAGCGTACCGTTTTCGGTCTGCGTTCCTTTGCGTACATAGACTGTAATGCCGTCGGCGTTAAAGGAGTCGTAATTATCAACTGAATCGGGCGAACCGGCAAACACGGCCGGTTGAGGTACTACGCCTCCTCACGTACGGCATCCGCCCAAATAGGTATACACACTGCTTTCGTTGTGCTTTGCAAGAAAAGCCCTTGCTTTTTCATCGACAGTAACTGTCATAGTTCCTCCTTGAAGATGTCTCAAAAGTCGGTTACTTTTTCGCATCCTCATTTTTAATAATATAGGATTCACTCCTAGTTTTTTTAATATAAAAAATTTTTATGTTTTCGTCAAATCTATTAAAAAAAATATAATTTAAAAATAGCTTGACACGATACGAAAATAAGGGAAACATACCGTATGATTTATAGCAAAGGTTTATTATACCCCATTATTTTATCCGTCTATATTGCAGGAAACCTTGCCTCCCTCCATAGTGCAGAATCACAGCCTTCCATGAACTCAATAGATGAAACGGAAAATCAACGGAAAACAGCACTTTTTACCGATGTCCCGCAGACTTCTCCTTTTTCGGAACAAGAATACGATCGGCTGATTTTAAAAATGTATGTTGGTCCTACCAATACACCCTCATATTGGTTTGAAAAAGGAGAATGGCAATTAAAAGGCGATAATTGCTGGGTCTCCGGCGGAGAGAATGAAATCGTCTCTCCCTATCAATTTAATATGATAAAGCAAGTGCATTATTATCGATACAAAAACTTGCACCCGCTTGATTCTACATATTATATGCAAGATAAAGATACTACGGATTTTCTTAAAAGGTTTTGTTTTTACCGCTTTACCGGTAAAACGGTTCTCCCCTCTCTTGATGTATATCTATTTGCCTTGGATATGTATACCGGACTTATCTTTTACTATGCACTTCCGACTCGGTTTGATAAAATTTTAGGGCACAGTATTCCTCAAGATTGGGTTTCACTTGAAAATCATCCTTATGTAAAAAGAAATTTTCCAAATAGAAAATTTTACGAATTCGATCCTGTCGGTATTATGCAAGCAAATGGGAAGATTCTTTTATATGATTGGATTATTGAACAGAATAAACGAAAAGACAGCGATATCATCGTGTATATTCCGCATTTGGATACAAAATATGAAAACAGCGCTTCAAAAGCCAATCCGGGATATTCCCCGTATCGGATAAAATAAAGTTTTTAGGGTGTTTTATGTTGATATACGGCGGCGCTTTCTTTTGCCTGCCGGAACTTTTCCCAGTCCGGCGTATGAGGTATAAAAAATCCGTCTGTGCCGATAGTTTTTTGCGTATCAATAAGTCCCGCTTGCTGCTTGGCGGTTAAAACCCTCAGTACCGCCTCATCAAGCCTTGCCGCAAAATCGGTATCGGCCGCCGCTTTCTCCGCAAGCGCTTCGATAAGCGGATAGGTCTTAGACAGCGAGCACATAACCATATCGCAGCCGGCAGCGAGTGCCCGCACGGCGTTTTCTTCGGGAGCGGCTCCGTTTTGCCGTAACGCCTGCATTGCAATATCGTCGGTGATGATAAGACCGGAAAATCCCAATTTGTTGCGGAGTAGCGCAATCCCTTTTGCGGAAAAACAGAACGGCGCCGCTTCGATTACCGGTACCGTAATATGAGAAATCAGTATGGCCGCCGCACCGTCCGTAATTGAAGGCCGGAATGCCGCGCAATAGCGGTTAAGGAAGGTATCATAGTCGACGGTTAATTCCGCAGTACCTTTGTGTAAATCTGCAGCGCTGTTGCCGGGAAAGTGCTTAACCGCCGCAAAGATGCCTGCTTTTTGCATTCCGCGCACTGCCGCCGCAGCGTATTGCCCTGCTTGTTCAGGCTCCGAGCTGAATGTCCGTGTACCAAGTGCCGCCGCAGTTTCTTCCGTTCCGGCCTCCGCCACCGGTGCAAGATTTAGGCGGAGTCCAAGTTCCCGCATCTGCTGCCCCAGCAGACGGTAAAGTTCTTCCGCTTCTTCGGCGGAAAAACGCGTGCCGATTTCCTCCGCAGCGGGTACCGGTACGGTAATGCGGCGGGTGCGGTATACGGTACCGCCTTCGTTATCAAGTGCAAAAAGCGGCGGGATAAAAGTATGGCCGGAACGGTGCGCCGTATCCTGAAAGCCATGCACAGCCGATTCTAAAAAATCTGCGACTGCTTGCGGCGTATCCGCAATATTATATCCGAATAAGAGGATTGCCCCCGGTACGGTTCCCTTAAACGATGCGATGCTGTTTACATCTGCCGTTTTGCTGCCGGCGATATTAATCATCAACACCTGCGCCGCTTTTTCTTCAAGAGAAAGCCGGGAAACAACGGCTCGGAGGGCTTCCTCATTTTGAGATGCGGGCGCCGTAGCTTGAGATGCCGCCGGTACGGCAATGCTTCCGGTTTGCGCTGATGAGGAAGCGGTTTGCGTAGATTGCGCGGATGTAGGTTGCGTAGATAAAGCAGAACCTTGCGCAAATAAATTGGGGATAATAAAAAAGAAAAAAGCTGCAGCGGTAAAACAACTGCAGCCCATTTTTTTTGTTGCTAACATAAAAAAAGCGTTACCGGAAGCGCATCTATAACTAGGCTGTTAGCGTATTTCCGCAAGCGTGTCGCCTTCCGCAATCTGCGCACCGACTGCTGCCAGAAAGTGAATAACGCCCGCCTTAGGCGTATTGATTTCCAATTCCATCTTCATCGATTCAAGTATAATGACGGTTTGCCCTTCGCTCACCCGTGCGCCTTCCGCAACGCTGTACCGCAGGAGCGTGCCGGCAACAGGAGCGGGGAGTTTTTCGCCGCCCGTGCCTGTTTGCGCCGGTGCAGCGGACTGCTGTGCCGCCGGTTTTGAGGCCGATGCAGCTTGTGCCGGAGCCGCCGCAGCGGATGAAGCCGTTACCGGTTTAGCTGATACCGGCGCAGCAACCGGCGCTTTTTGAGCAGATGCGGAACCGGCATTTTCTTTTACGCTGACTGAGTATGCCGTACCGTTTACCGTGAATGTTCCGTTGGATGAAGAAACCGCATAATCGGTGCCGTTTACCGTTACCGTGTAGACGCCGCTGCTTGCACCGCTTGCCGGCTTTTTCTCGGCGGACGGTGCGGTAAACACAACCGGCCCTTTAGAGCGCTCTTTAAAGAATTTAGGCGCAACTTTGGGGAACATTGCATAGGTTAATACGTCTTCGATGGAATTGCCCGCACCGTTTTCCTTTGCTTCGGCCTTTATCTTATCCAGCTCATTGGGAATAAGATCTGCGGGGCGCACGGTAATAGGTGCGTCCATCTTCGCTTCTGCAAGGGCGGCCTTAACGAGCTCAGGATTGCAGGGGGCAGGTGTTTTTCCGTATTTACCGGTTAAAAGATCGCGTGTTTCAGCTGTCAGTTTTTTATAGCGGCCGAACAGCACATTGAATACCGACTGCGTACCGACAATCTGGCTGGTCGGAGTAACAAGCGGAATATAGCCGCAGTCTTTTTGTACAATCGGAATTTCTTTTAAGACCGCATCCATTTTATCGGAAGCTTTAAGGTCGCGCAGCTGATTTTCAAGGTTGGAAAGCATACCGCCCGGCACCTGCGATACGAGGATACGGGTGTCCGCACCGAGGAAGCTCGATTCAAACTGAGCGTAATGCTTGCGCACTTCTCGGAAATAAGCGGCAATTTCAAGGAGCAGGTTAATATCCAAACCGGTATCCATTTCGGTACCGCGGAAAATTTCTACCATTGTTTCAGTCGGACTATGAGAGGTTCCCATCGACATCGATGAAATAGCGGTATCCAAAATATCCGCGCCCGCTTCCGCAGCTTTAAGCAGTGTCGCGACCGAGAGGCCTGTCGTGGCATGGGTATGGATATTGATAGGAATACTTGTCTTTTTCTTGATAGCCGTTACTAAATCGAACGCATCAAAAGGTTTCAACAGTCCGGCCATATCTTTAATACAAATGGAATCGGCGCCGAATTCCGTATAGGTTTTGGCCAATTCCGCATATTTATCTATAGTGTGATACGGAGTTGTTGCAAAAGAGATTGCCATTTGGACGTGCTTGCCGGTTTTTTTTGCGGCATCAGCTGCACGTTTCAGGTTGCGAGGATCGTTGAGTGCATCAAAGATACGGAATACGCCGACTCCGTTATCGGCAGCGGCTTTTACGAATGCATCGACTACGTCATCGGCATAGTGCCGGTAACCTAGCAAATTCTGACCGCGCAGCAGCATCATAATGGGAGTATTCGGCAAGGCTTTATGCAAGGAACGCAGCCGCTCCCACGGATCTTCATTTAAAAAGCGGATACATGCATCAAAGGTTGCACCACCCCATGCTTCGAGGCTCCAATACCCGACACTGTCCAGTTTGCTGCAAATAGGCAGCATATCGGCGGTTGTCATGCGCGTCGCATGTAAAGACTGATGCGCATCCCGTAATACTAAATCGGAAATCCGAACTTTGTGTGCCATACATTACTCCTAAAAAACTTTCATAAGAGTAATGATATTGTTTATCGGTGCTTTATGCAAGATATTTTTATCAACTGGGACGAGCCGGACGTATCAACGGCTTTTGTAAAAAGCTTATGAAACTTTGTACGGAAGAAGGGCATCTCTAAAAACGGCTTGCCGATTCTTAGAGATGCTTTATTTTTTATTTTGCTAAATATTCGTTAATACTCGCCGCTGCCTTGCGCCCCTCGCCCATAGCGAGGATGACGGTTGCGGCACCGAGTACGATGTCGCCGCCCGACCATACTTTTGGGAGGCTTGTTTTCTGGTTTTCATCGACAATGATATTACCGTTCTTGGTTACCTGCAAGCCTTCCGTCGTCTTTGCCATCAGCGGGTTGGAACTGTTGCCGAGCGCGACGATGACCGTGTCGACCGGAATTTGATGCTCCGTACCGGGAATGGCGACGGGGCTGCGGCGTCCGGAAGCGTCCGGCTCACCCAACTCGTAGTTCAGCACTTCGACCGCGCATACCTTACCGTCTTTGTCGCCGATAAACCGCGTCGGGTTTTGCAGAAAGCAGAACTCGACGCCTTCTTCTTCCGCATGTGCGATTTCTTCCGCGCGGGCGGGCATTTCCGCACGGGTGCGGCGGTAAATACAATACACCTTGTCCGCGCCGAGCCGGTATCCCATACGGGCGGCATCCATCGCGACATTTCCGCCGCCGATAACTGCGACAACCTTGGCGGGGTACAGCGGAGTATCCGCCTTATTTTCCTGATAAGCTTTCATCAGATTGGCGCGGGTTAAGTATTCGTTTGCACTGAACACGCCGATGAGGTTTTCCCCTTCGATATTCATAAATTTAGGGAGCCCAGCGCCGGTACCGATAAAGGCGGCGTCGAAGCCGTCATCATTGAGCAACTGTTCCAGCGTCTCCGTCCTTCCGACTAAAAAGTTGGTTTCAAACTTGACTCCCATCTTCTTGAGGTTTTCCACTTCCTTTGCGACAATGTCTTTCGGAAGGCGGAATTCGGGGATGCCGTATACCATAACGCCGCCCGTTTTATGGAAGGCTTCGAATACGGTTACCGCATGACCGGCGCGGCGGATATCGGCGGCGGCGGCAAGACCTGCAGGTCCCGATCCGATAATCGCAACCTTCTTTCCGGTGTCGGGAGCAACCGGCGGTATTGTTGTTTTATTGTTTTCCCGTTCCCAATCTGCAACAAAGCGTTCCAATCTGCCGATTGCAACCGCCTTATCCACTGATTTATGCATTTTGCCGACGGTACATACCAGCTGGCACTGCTTTTCCTGCGGACATACGCGGCCGCAGATAGCGGGGAGTAAGTTGGTTGTCTTAATAGTGTCGACGGAGGCCTTAAAATCTCCCTTCTGGATGCAGCTGATAAATTCCGGGATGGGTATACCGACAGGGCATCCTTGTACGCAGGGGCGGTTCTTGCAGTTTAAGCAGCGTTCCGCCTCGATCCGCGCCTGTTCTTCGGTATAGCCGGTCGCCACCTCATCCATAAGGCGGGCGCGGGCATGCGGTTCAAGCACCGGCATTTCCTGTATCGGGATAGCTGCGCGATCCTTCATTTTTAATTCTTTATCTTTTAATTCATCCCAATATGCTTTCGCCTGTTCTGCGAGTTTTTCGCGGGGGACATAGTGGTGTTCCGTAGTTGTCTTTTCAGTTTCCATTCCATACTCCTCTGCACGGCACATCCGGAGAAATGCCGGCATTCCTCTATTCAGGTTAGTTGCTGCCGTTAGACAGTCCGATTCTGCATACGTGACGGTCGTGATCTTCCCGTTCCTTGAACGCCTTCATCCGCATCATCATATTGTCAAAATCGACTTTATGCCCGTCAAATTCGGGGCCGTCCACGCAGACAAACTTGGTTTTTCCGTCAACGGTAACACGGCAGCCGCCGCACATTCCGGTACCGTCGATCATAATGGTGTTTAACGAAACAACCGTATGGATACCGAAGGGGCGGGTTGTCGCTGCGCAGAACTTCATCATAATCGGCGGGCCGATTGCAATAACCTCTTGAGGCGGCGCGGAGCTTTCGCAAATTTCCTTTAACGGTTCGGTAACGAGCGCTTTCCGGCCGTAGCTTCCGTCATCGGTTACGATAATGAGCTCATCCGCTATCTTGCGCATTTCTTCTTCAAAGATAACGAGTTCTTTTGTGCGTCCGCCGATGATAATGACAACCTCATTGCCCGCACGCTTATATGCCTGCGCAATCGGATGTAAAGGCGCCGTGCCGATACCGCCGCCGACGCAGACAACCTTGCCGACTTTGGCAATATGCGTGGGATTGCCGAGCGGGCCGAGTATTGCGGCAACCGAATCGCCGACTCCCTTCTGGCAGAGTTTAATCGTGGTTGCGCCGACTGCCTGAACAACAAGGGCTATCCAGCCTTCGGTTGGATCGGCATCTGCGATGGTAAGTGGGATACGCTCTCCGTAGTCGATATCAAGCTGGATAATAACAAACTGCCCCGCCTTTCTTTGGCGGGCAATTTCCGGCGCAGCAACGCGTAAGTAAAAGACATCTTTTGAGAATTGCTTCTTCTCTAAAATTGTGTGAATCATTAGGCCTCTTTAATATGGGGAAATATAGTATCAATTTATAACTGATACGTATTTCGTGTGATTTTACTCGAAATAGTATCGAATATCAATATGCGAAGCATTGCGAAAATTATCACTTTCTCTTATACTGAAGATATGGACAATGTTACAACTATACCGGTAGATAAGAACAAAATCAAACAAGCTGTTCAGATGAATATCCCCATCTCAATTAACACCTATACGCTTCCTAAGGAAACTGAAACCTATATTGTCGATGTCGCCAAAGTTTTCCTCGGAGTGGTTCATCAAGATGGAATTCAAGACTATATTGTCTATTGCCTCAATGAGCTGACTACAAACGCGAAAAAGGCGAATACCAAGCGGGTCTATTTTAAAGAGAAAGGCTACGATATTTATGATCAAAAGGCCTACGACGAGGGAATGCTCAATTTTAAGCAAGAAAGCCTCGGTAATATCGATTACTATCTGCAGCAGCAAAAAAAAGAAGGTCTTTACATTAAAGTCATTATGCAGGTAAAACAGGGGCATATTATTTTTGAAGTACGCAATAATGTTCAGATGGTTGCAACGGAATTTAAACGTATCTTTGACCGTATGGTTGTTGCACGGGACTATGAAAATGTAGATCAGGCCTTTATGCAGGCAATCGATGATACGGAAGGAGCCGGGCTCGGTTTAATTATCATGCTTCTTATGCTTAAAAAAATCGGGTTGCACGAGGATGCTTTTGAACTGATTACCGAAAAAGACCTAACGATTAACCGGATTACCATCCCGCTCGATTTTGAAGCAAATAGGCATCTGGTGGAATTGACAAAGACAATAGTCGATTATATTGACGACATTCCCCAGTTCCCCGAAAAAATCATGCAAGTACAGCATCTTATCAATGATCCGAACGCAACTATGGGAACGATTGCTTCGCTTATCAGTGATGACATTGCGTTAACGACCGATTTGTTAAAACTCGTCAACTCGGTTGCATTCGGACTTTCCAAAGAATGTATGAGTATTACCGAGGCGGTTAAAATGGCGGGTCTGCGGGGAATCCAGCATCTGTTATATTCCATCGGAACGCTGCAAGTTTTAAAAGTAACGAGTGACGAACAAAGAAAACTTTGGAATCATACGTATCGGTGTGCTTTTTTTGCGTACAATCTTGCTAAAACGCAAGGAAAGAACGACCTTCTTGAAGAAATATATGTTTGCGCCCTCTTGCACGATTTAGGTAAGATCGTATTCAGTGCGATTTATCCTGAAGTGCTGGCGAAAATCAGAGACTTGCAAGCCGAAAAAAATATTCCGGAGCAGGTAATTAAAAGTGTGATGTCGGGGATGGAACACCAAGCAATCGGCGTTGCGGTTGCCGAAAAATGGCATTTACCTGCAGCTATTGTTAATACGATAAAATATCAATATGAACCGGAATCTGCCCCTAAAAAATATTATAATCTAATTTCCACCGTCAGTTTTGCCGAATTTATGCTGCAGTTCTTTGATGGAAATATCAGCTACTATCAAATTCCTCCGGTTTTGCTCAAGCAGCATAATATCGAAAATGAGGCACAGCTTCGCGAACTATGCGGACAGCTTAATGCAAAATTCCATGAACCGGAGTAATTCTGTATCTCTATGAGCGAACAGCAATCTATCATTCATCAACCGCTTCCCGTACACGAACCCCATGAACATGACGAATCGTGCGGGATGGTTTGTATCCAAGATTTGTCGTTTAAATACGGCGCCGGTAAGAAAGCATTATTTGAAAATCTCTGTCTGACTATTCAAAAAGGGGCATATATTTCGATTGTCGGTGAAAACGGTACGGGCAAAAGTACGCTGATAAAGCTGATACTCGGACTGTTAACTCCCGATACGGGAAATATCCGGTGCGGAGCAACGAGTATCGGCTATGTACCGCAAAAGAAAGCCGCAATAACGGGCTTTCCGATTACCGTATACGAAGCTTTAAACTCGTATCGGATATTGCGTAAACAGCACGACAAAGGTGTTATCGACCGTTATCTGTCGGATGTCAGGCTACTCGACTATAAATATGCTTTAGTGGGAACGCTGTCGGGCGGGCAGCTGCAAAAAATGTATATTGCCCGTGCGCTTATCGGGGATCCTGATTTGCTCATCCTTGATGAACCGTCAACAGGGATTGATATACAAAGCCAACAGGAAATTTATACCTTTATTAAAAAGCTGAACACCGAGCAGGGATTAACGGTTATCTCCGTAGAACATAACCTTGACGCAGCAGTGCTCAATTCAACGGATATTTTCCATCTGGCAAACGGATGCGGACATCTGTGTAATCCGCAAAAATATGCTGCAGAGTTTCTTCACTTCCGCCGCCCCGTATAATTCGGGCATCTTCTCAAAATTCTATCGGACTTTAGCGGCCTTATCAGTTTAAAGAAACTTTATAAATTGAAACAGGATGTACATCCCGGCCGCACAACGAAATTATCATATCGTCATCCGTCAATGTATAAAGGCAGTCCCGTATAGGCAAGGATAAAACATCGACGCTCTGCGGGGAGCAATAAAAACCTTGCCCCGTATATTTTAGATATGCTTCTTTTTGTGTCCATAATTCGTAAAACCGCCGATCGCACTGCTTCATATCTTGGTAAAGATAGCGCTTTTCGGAATCGGTGAAACAGCGGCTTGCAACATGAGGTTTAGCAGCCCGCAGCCGTTCGATATCTGCCCCGATTTCACTATCGGATAAAGCAATGACATACGCACCATGCGTATACGATAAATTGAATTGCAGCGCCTTATTTTTTAGATGGGGTTTTCCATACTTTCCATATTCAAACAGGAGTTGTTCAGGAGAACATTGCGGAATCCGTTCGGCGAGCACGGTTTTCAGCAATTCTTTTGCCTGTGTGCGCTTCTGCTCAGAGGATAATCCGTTATGCCGGCAAATCCACAGTTCCGTCATTGTTCTTATCTCGACCCTATGTTGAGTGTAGGACAAAACATCCTCTCTGTCAAATATAGGGACATTATTTAGAGACTAAAAACTAAGAGGCCTTTTATTATATGTCAGCGATGGGATTGTATTACAGTTGATGCATCGGAGATGTTTGTTGCACTATGGGGATGTCTCAAAAGTTAGTAACTTTTGAGACATCCCCTTCTCTATTCTTTGTATAAATCGATTAGGGATAGGTGCGGCGGGGTTTCTCCTGAGCAACATTAACGCGGAGACGGCGTCCTTCGAATTCCTTCTCGTTTAATTCTGCGATAGCATTTTGTGCGGCGCTTTCATCGGCCATTTCAACAAATCCAAAACCCTTTGAACGATTGGTGAACTTGTCTTTTATTACAGCTGCCGAGACGACTTCGCCATAAGTTCCAAACAAGTTTGACAAACCCTCTTCCGTGGTTGCGTAGTTTAAATTCCCTACATAGATTTTCTGAGCCATACTCAAATCCTTTTTACCTTTTGCGGTACTAAATAATGAATCCATACGGAAACAAGTTCTATGAGACCTTTATTTGATTATGTAAGCTGAACTTTCGGCTCTATCATTAATGGAAACAACGATCACGTAGATAAGCTACTGTAACATAGTTTCGCTAAGCGGTCAACCGACCAATACGCGGATAAAAAAAGGCTTACGCACTTTTGTGTGTAAGCCTTCATTAAAATACAATAGCCGAACAAAGTATGAGCTCAGAGCTTTGTATAATCACCTGCCTATAAATGCTATGCAAAAAAGCGTTTAAGGTCTTCGTCCACAGAGGTAATTCCCGCAAGCCCGAATTTGCTCACCAAGACTTCCGTTACATTTTTTGACAGGAAGCCCGGAAGCGTCGGACCGAGATGGATATTTTTTACCCCAAGCGATAAAAGCGCTAAAAGAACAATAACAGCCTTTTGTTCATACCACGCGATATTGAAGATAATCGGCAAATCATTGATATCGCTCAATCCGAAGATTTCTTTCAGCTTTAAGGCAATCAGCGCAAGCGAATAACTGTCGTTACACTGCCCTGCATCCAATACGCGCGGTATACCGTTTATATCGCCGAGATTCAGCTTGTTATAGCGGTACTTGGCGCAGCCTGCCGTTAAAATAACCGTATCTTTTGGGAGGGCTTGCGCAAAGTCGGTATAATATGACCGCGCTCCCTGCCGTCCGTCACAGCCGCCCATGGCGATAAATTTTTTAATAGCACCGCTCTTTACCGCTTCGACAACTTTATCGGCGAGGGCAAACACTTGTGCGTGGGCAAAACCGCCGATGATTTTCCCCGTTTCTATTTCTTGAGGCGGTGGACAGGTTTTTGCCTGCGCAATAATGGCGGAAAAGTCCTTGTGTCCGTCTTTATCGGCTTCAATATGCACACAACCGGGATGCCCTGCAGCGTTTGTCGTATACATTCTTGTTACATAAGGAGCTTTTGTGGGAATAATACAGTTGGTTGTCATCAGGATGGGGCCGTTGAAATTCGCAAAGTCGGAAGTTTGGCGCGCCCATGAACCGCCGTAGTTGCCTGCCAGATGCTTGTACTTCTTGAGCTTGGGATAGTAATGTGCAGGAAGCATTTCGGAATGAGTATAGACGTCAACGCCCTGTCCCTCGGTTTGCTCAAGAAGCATTTCAATATCACGCAAATCATGACCGGAAACCAATATACCGGGATTTTTCCGTACCCCGATAGAAACCTCCGTCATTTCGGGGTTGCCGTAGGTTCCGCTATTGGCGCCGTCCAATAAAGCCATACCCTGTACGCCTGCAGCTCCCGTTTTCAGTGTGAGTGCAACCAACTCATCAACGGAAAGAGCTTCGTCGATTAATACGGAAAGCGTTTTTTGGATAAACGCATCTACTTCTTCATTCTCATGCTTTAGGATATTGGCGTGTTTCATATACGCACAAAGCCCTTTCAGCCCGTAGATAATCAACTCTTTAAGTGCCCGCTTATCTTCATCCTTGGTTTGTAAAATACCGATAGTCAACGCCTTTGCAAGCCGTGCAGAGGTATCGGCACCGATAAGAGTATCGATTTCGGCGTCCGCTTCAAGTTTTGCCTCTTTTCGCAAAGCGGCAATTGTTTCAAGGGTAAGCGTATTTTTTTTCTCAATCGCATCGGGATCAAAGTTGGCATTGGTAATTGTAACAAAGAGGTTGGTAGTTACGAGGTGGTTCACCTCTGTTGTTACCTTCATCCCATGCTCGCGCATATAAGAGGTAATAACAGAGAGCTTCTTTGTCGCCCAGATAAGGAAATCCTGTAGTCCTGCGACAACGGGATTCTTTCCGCAAACGCCGACTTTTATACAGCCGGTATTCTTAAACGTCTCCTGACATTGAAAACAAAACATCGAATCCATACATAACTCCTTGTGTGAAATTCTGAATGATATGGACTAAAGGCGAGCTTCTGTAACTTCGGCTTTTTACAGACCGTCTACAATAATCTCGATTTTAATCCCATACTCTGTAGCTATTGTATCGTAAGGTGGTATGCCGGTCGGTAACATGGGTTACGGTATGGCCGATATTTTGGTTTATAGGGATAAAAAAAGGCTTACGCACTTTTGTGTGTAAGCCTTTGTGTTATGCACGGGATTGATGTGTGCGGAGACTTTAATTCCCCGATGCTCTTCGTCTATGCGCTGCGTCGGGGGTTGTTGATTAATACATTCCACCCATACCGCCCATGTCGGGGGCGGGAGCCGCCGGAGCATGTTTTTCAGGGAGATTGGTGATAGCACACTCGGTGGTCAGCAGGAGGCTCGCAATGGAGGCTGCGTTCTGCAATGCGGAGCGGGTTACCTTTGCGGGGTCGATAATTCCGACCTTCATCATATCTACCCATTCCATTTTTGCAGCGTCAAAGCCGATACCACGCTTCTCTTTTGCTTTTTCTGCAACGACAGCACCGTCAACACCGGCATTTTCCGCAATCTGACGGATCGGTTCTTCAAGCGCGCGCTTGACAATCTTAAAGCCGATCTTTTCATCTTCGGTCAGTTTGGAAAGATCAGCCTTGTTGAGCGCTTCCGCAGCTTGAATCAACGCAAGACCGCCGCCCGGTACGATACCTTCTTCGATAGCGGCACGGGTCGCATTCAAGGCATCCTCTACGCGGTGCTTCTTTTCCTTCATCTCAACTTCGGTAACGGCGCCGATCTTAATAACCGCAACACCGCCGGCAAGTTTTGCAAGGCGTTCCTTGAGTTTTTCGGTGTCGTATTCGGAAGAAGAATTTTCAATCTGCTTCTTAATCTGGGCAACGCGGTCGCCGATGTGCTTTTTATCGCCTGCGCCGTCGATAATGGTTGTATTCTCTTTATCGATTTTAATGCTCTTAGCCTGACCGAGCTGGCTGAGATCTGCTGTTTCCAGCTTTAATCCCAATTCTTCGGAGATAACCTGTCCGCCGGTCAAAATAGCGATATCTTCGAGCATTTCCTTGCGGCGGTCGCCGAAACCGGGAGCCTTTACCGCACAGGTCTTTAAGGCGCCGCGGAGGCTGTTTACAACTAAGGTTGCCAATGCTTCGCCTTCAACATCTTCTGCGATAATCAAAAGCGGGCGGCCTGACTGTGCGACTTTTTCCAAAAGAGGCAGCAGATCTTTCATCGTAGAAATGGTCTTGTCGTGGATTAAGATATACGGATTGTCGTATACGGTTTCCATGCGGTCGCGGTCGGTTACGAAATAGGAAGAAATATAGCCGCGATCAAACTGCATACCTTCAACATATTCGGTAACGGTTTCCATCGTCTGAGCTTCGCCGACATCGATAACGCCGTCTTTTCCTACACGGGCGATTGCATCGGCAAGGATTTTACCGATTTCCTGATCGTTGTTCGCGGAAACGGAAGCGACATGGGCCACTTCTTCGGAACCTTTGATCTCTTTTGCGTTTTTCTGAATGTCGTCTACGGCGATTGCAACAGCCTTATCCATACCGCGCTTTAATTCAAGCGGGGTCATACCGGCAGCAACGGCTTTTAAGCCTTCGCGTACCATAGAGTAGGCCAGCACGGTTGCAGTCGTGGTTCCGTCACCGGCTACATCGTTGGTTTTTGTCGCAACTTCTTTTAAAAGCTGTGCTCCCATATTCTCAAACGGATCTTCCAATTCAACTTCCCGGGCAACCGATACACCGTCTTTGGTAACGGTCGGAGCGCCGAAGCTCTTGTCGAGCAGGACATTGCGTCCCTTAGGTCCTAATGTTACTTTTACCGCACTTGAAATTTGTTCAACACCGGAAAGCAGTTTTTTCCGTGCTTCTTCATTAAACAGCAGTTGTTTTGCCATCTTATGAACTCCTTCATCATTATAAGTGAAATTATGCTACGTACTGTAGTTTTTAACGATACAACGTCCACTTGGTTCAAAAATCACGTAAACGTTTAAAATGATATGATAGTAAAATACAAAAAAAAAGGTAAACCGGCAAGTGATTCATGTTGATTCAAGAAAAACGTACCAAACGTTTTTGAATAGCTCCGCACACAAAGTTCTTCTATACGGATAAAAAATGCGCCGGTTAACCTGTATTCCGATTAGCCGGCGCATTTATGTGTTTTGAAATTTGAGGGTATTGCTCAAAACCCTGTCAGTTTTTTAGATGTTTGCGCAATTATTTTCTAATATAATTATTGACGTCGTAGGGCTTGCCCGCATTATAATCGCGTAGGACTGCTGCGACCGTACCGCTCAGGAACAGTAAGCTGATGAGATTCGGGATAACCATGATACCGTTAAAGAAGTCTACCAATTCCCATACCAAGTCGATTTTAAGTAAACTGCCCAAGAAGATAAATGCCACTACCAGCAGCTTATACGGAATCAAGCCTTTTGAGCCGAATAGGTACCGGATATTGGTTTCGCCGAAATAATACCAACCGATAATCGTTGAAAATGCAAAAAAGAACAAGCAAATTGCAATAAAAAGATAGCCGAACGAGTGTCCGAATAGGTGCTGTGAAAACGCTTCTTGAACCAGCTGAATACCTTTCATTACCGGCTGATCACCTTCAAATCTGATAATATCGGCGCTAAGTACCGTAAAGACGGTAATATTGAGGCCGACAAAGGTGTCGATAAATACGGCTACAATTCCCAATACGCCTTGTTCAACGGGATTATTTACATTTGCAACCGCATGAGCATGCGGGGTAGAGCCCATACCTGCTTCGTTGGAAAAAAGGCCGCGCGCAATACCGTAACGGGCAGCACGTCCTATACCGAATCCCAATGCTCCGCCCCAAACGGATCTCGGATTAAAAGCTCCCTTAAAAATCATAGCGAACATCGCCGGAATGTTGGATGCATTCATAAGAATAACAATAACACCCACTACGATATAAACAAGAGCCATCAACGGAACAACTTTTTCGGTAACGGAAGCGATACGCTTTACACCGCCCATAAAAATGATACCGGCAATAATTGCAAGCCCGATACCGGTTACCCATGTCGGCAGAGAGAATGCGTTTAAGAACGCATCGGAAATTGAGTTTGCTTGAACCATGTTACCCATAAATCCGAGTGCCAAAATAATTGCAACGGAAAAGAACGCCGCAAGGAACTTGGAAAATGCGGTATTCCCCAAACCGCGGGAAATATAATACGCAGGGCCGCCGACGGTTTGTCCCGAATTATCTTTTGTTTTGTATACTTGTGCGATACAGGCTTCGGCAAAGTTTGTTGCCATACCGGCTAATGCAGCCAGCCACATCCAAAAGATTGCGCCGGGACCGCCCATAATCAAGGCAGTCATTGCTCCTACAAGGTTTCCGGTACCGACCTGAGCTGCGATCGCGGTTGCAACAGCTTGGAAAGAACTCATACCGTGCTTTCCGGCTTTTTCTCCCTTGAGCGAAAAATTATTGAATAGTCTGTTCCATCCTGCTCCGAATTTTGTAAATTGTACGCCTTTTAGCCGGAGCGTAAAGAATAGCCCTGTTCCGCAGAGCAATGGAATAAGGAAGTATGGCCCCCATACAAAGCTGTTTATACTTCCGAATACGTTAGTAAGATTTTGTAAAAACGCTTCCATATAAATAGCACCTCCAATTAATAATCTTGATATTATGGTATCATACATTATCGGTGCTAGCAAGGATATAATTATTTATTTATCTATTTATAGATTTTTCTAATAAAACTTAAAAATGGATAATAATTCACAATTTTTAATTATGAATTATGAATTATGAATTATTATCCGCGGGCTATGTCGATTTCCCCGTTGAAGCCTCTATATCTTTCTTTCCCCGATTTGTAAAATTATAGAGATATCGTTTAATCTTTTGGCTTGCGGTTTTTTCAAAGGCCTCTACCGATTCGATCTTATCGATTCTCGACATTTTATTTACGCTGGAATTAACGAAAAATTTAATCTCGTTTAAGATTTCTGCTCGTTTATAAGCCATCGCATCCGTCAAGCCGGAAACAGCACCCGCTACGGCAGATTGCCAATTTTGGATTGCAGTGCCTTCTTTGTTTTGACTTTGCTCTTTTTGCACGGCAGCAGCAAGTTTTTCTTCATCAAGCTGTACGTAGGCGACAAGTGAAGATTTCTCCCCTTCGACAACGAGTGATTCCGTTACAAGCGGATGCTGATTCAGCACAAACTCAATATCTTCGGGGTAGATATTTTCGCCGCTGGCTCCGAGGATCATGTTTTTTGAGCGGCCTTTAATAGCGAGATGGCCTTTCTCGTCCATCATAAAAAGGTCGCCGGTTTTAAACCAGCCGTCTTCGGTAAACGAATTCTTTGTGAGTTCAGGGTCGCGGTAATAGCCTTTCATCACATTCGGCCCTTTGACCAACAGTTCGCCGATACCGGTTTTGGGATCCGGGTTATCGATTTTAACCTCGACATCAGGGATTGGGTAACCGATCCAGCCCGGAGCGCTTTGGCGAACGGTTGTCCCGGCAATAAGCGGCGACGTTTCCGTTAAACCGTAACCGATGGCATAGGGAAACTTCGCATCTTTCAGGAATTCTTCAACAGTTGTATCGGTTTTCGAGCCGCCCAAGCCGAAAAACTTCAGGTGTCCGCCGAATGTTTTTTTCAGCTGCTTTCCGGCAAGACGGTTTAGGATTTTCTTACCGAGTTTCGTACGATACAGCCATGCGCGGAAGGGTGAGGAAGTAAAAGCGGGGTGTATCTTATTTCGGTAAATTTTTTCCATAACGATCGGAACGCTCAGCATCATCGTCGGACGTATCTTTAGCAAGGCCGGAAGCAGAATTCTCGGAGAAGGGATTCCTTCGAGATAGTACACGCAGGCGCCGTTTAAAAAGAACATCAAAAAACCGATCGTAAATTCATATACATGAGAAAGCGGCAGAATGGAAAGCGCCCTGTCGTATTCATTTATACGCTGGCAGGATTGCCCTGCGATTGCATTGCAAACAAGGTTTTTATGCGAAAGCTCTACCCCCTTGGAACGCCCGGTCGTACCGGAGGTGTAAATAACGGAAGCGGTATCCTCCTCTTTACAGGTATGAGGCGGCGGGGTGCCGTCTCTTATTTCCGTACCTTTTTTAACCGAAAAGTCTTGAATATCGATGAGTACCGAAACGGTTTCGGGTACTCGACTCATCAGTTTTTCCGAAACAATAATTATCGTCGTTCCGGAATGTTCCAGACAGGTTTTAACTTCTTTGTCGGTAAAATC
Organism: Treponema vincentii F0403; assembly: GCF_000412995.1. Classification (NCBI taxonomy): domain Bacteria; kingdom Pseudomonadati; phylum Spirochaetota; class Spirochaetia; order Treponematales; family Treponemataceae; genus Treponema; species Treponema vincentii. Next base: position 1,862,966 of record NZ_KE332512.1, read on the forward strand.
CGGCAGCAGCGGAACGGCGATTGCGCCCATCGTAACGATTGCAAAATAGGCGATTCCCCAATGAGGAACGCTGTGGCTGTAGATTGCTACCTTATCGCCGGGATTGACGCCGAGCCGGTATAAACGCTGCTGCAGCTGTTTTATCTGCTTATCGGCCTCGTTGTATGAAATCGGCTCTCCCGACACAAATGAAAGCGCAGGGCGTTCCCCAAACCGCTTGATGCTATTTTCCAGCATCGCTTGAAAGGTATAATTTCCCAGTTCATTGATTGTTTGCATAGGTAGTTTTCCCCCTACAAGGTACTGAATTATCCGGACAAAGACAACTCAGCATAACCTTTGGTCATCTCTAAAAACTCACATTTTTAGAGGTACATCGTTACTTTTTACTATTTCTTTTCGCTACCGGAGCGGCTGATTCCGCTTCCCGTTCTGCGAGGCGTACCCCCTGCGCCTTTAATCCCTTTTCGGGATAATCTGCAGTTTTAAAGCGTGCCTCATTTTTCTTTGTCCGAGGCTTGGGCACATATTGTACCGTAAATTCAAAATTTTCGGCAGTGCTTGCGTAAAGCACTGTTGCAGTATCCGGCACGAACAGATAATCGCGGTTCAGAATATAGGATTCAACCCGCGCCCGCTTGATATACGGATACTGTGTTTTTTCATCCTTATAAATAACCGTAAAGAGAATTTGTGACAATAATTCTTTTTCGGCAAAGCCGCAGTACCACATACCGGTATCGACAAAGAGCCGGTCGGGTACGTCCATAACGGTATACACTCCGCTTTTACGCAGGATAAAGATGCGGTCATACGGAGAAACTTTGAGTATTTCTTTTCCGGTAGTAACGGCAGTGCCGAGGTAACCGGTCGCTTCATCATAGCGGAGCGACAGATCGCGGTTAACCGCCTCTTTTACGTCTACTTTGGTAAAGCCGGTAATCTCCGTTTTGCGCGCCGTAATTTCCGGCGGCAGCTTTGCGAGGATTCCGTCAAGGACGCTGAGCGCATATTTTTTTAGGTTTTTTAACAGGCGGGCAATTTCTTTAAGCCGGGCGGAAATTTCTTGTACTTCGGCACGGTTTTTTTGGATATCGTAGAGCGAAATACGCCGAATGGGAATTTTGAGGAGACGGTCTACATCTTCTTCCGTTATGTCCCGTATCAGTTCCGCTTTGAACGGTTCAAAGCCCTTGATAACCGCCTTAATAACCGACTCGGCGGTTTTCATCGTTTCAATCTTTTTATAAATCCGCTCTTCGATAAATATCCGCTCAAGCGTTCTAAGGTGCAGCCGGTCGGTAAGCATCTCCTGCTCATACATGAGTTCGTCTTTCAGCAAAGCGGTCAGCTGTTTTGCGTGGGTTTTAATCACTTCGGTAACAGTCGTTTGAACCGGCAGATTGTCTTGAATAACCAGCAAATTACAGGAGATAGACTGCTCGCAGTCGGTAAAGGCATAGAGCGCATCGACAACATCCGATGCGTACACGCCGCGCGGCAGCTTGAGTTCTATTTCTACCTGTTCCGCTGTATAGTCGTTAATTTCCGAAATCTTTACCTTTCCCGACTTCGACGCCGATTCTATAGAAGCAATTAAACTTTCGGTAGTGCTGCCGAAGGGAAGTTCGCGGATAACGATACGTTTATCGTCGGATGTATCCAGCTTTGCCCGCACCAGCACCTTGCCCTTTCCGTCCTGATACTCGGACACGTCGATAAGCCCGCCGGTTTGAAAGTCGGGATAGAGCGTAAAGGGTTTGCCGGAAAGGCAGGCTTTTTCCGCCTCGATGATTTCGCGGATATTGTGCGGAAGTATCTTGGTCGACATACCGACAGCGATTCCCTCCGCTCCGATGAGCAGCACAACAGGCAGCTTGGCGCGGAATACGACCGGTTCCTTATTCCTGCCGTCATAAGAAGGAACATAGCGCGTAATGTGCGGATTAAAAAGGATATCTTTTGCAAATTCGGTGATACGGCATTCGATATACCGCGGTGCGGAGGCTTCGTCTCCCGTAAAGAGGTTACCGAAGTTGCCCTGCTTATCGATAAAGAGGCTTTTATTGGCTAGTACCGTTAATGCGTTCCCGATGGAAGCGTCCCCGTGCGGGTGATACTTCATACAGTAACCGACGACATTGGCAACCTTATGGAACTTTCCGTCATCCATCTCAAAAAGAGAATGTAGAATACGCCGCTGTACCGGCTTGAGGCCGTCCTCTACATCGGGAATTGCGCGGTCACGGATAACATAACTGGCATACTCTAAAAAATTCGTGTTAAATAAACTTTCTACATAATCCATACAAGAGCGCCAAGCATAACGGAAAACCTCGAGATTGTCCAGATTCGCCAGCAGGGTAAACGCATCAGCCTCTCTTTTTAACACCCCGCAAAATCAGGAGGTCGTTCAAGCAGAACTGCCAAGGATGGCAGTGGTTCCATGCAACAGCGATGTTTTGTGCACGCACAAAACTCGCCTTCCACTGTTGTACACGGATGTACAACAGTGGAAGATGGTTCAAATGCTTGCCCAGCCTCCTGATTTTGCGATTTATATTTATTCGTCTGATGCGTTTACCTTTCCTCTAAAAAATAAATTGTACGAAATTTTATTCGTGCGGAGGGTTTAATACCCCGACGCTCTGCGTCGTAACAAAGGGTATTAAAGCCGACTGCAACCACCTTATGAGAACATACAGTGCGAAACGTTGAGCACTGTACCCCGACGCTTGGTCGGGGTATGTTGATTTAAAATTTCGTACAGAAGGAATAGCTTACCGTGAAATATTCCGTACACTTTCCCGCACGATTAATTCACACGGAATAACAACTTTTACCGGCACTTCTCTATCCGAACGGATACGGTCGGATAAGATACCGACGGCTTGCCTCCCCATTGTTCGCATATGCAAACCGACGGTAGTAAGCGGCGGAACCATGTATTTTGCTGAAGATATGTCGTTAAACCCGACGATACTGATGTGATCGGGAATCTTCCATCCCAGCTCATGGGCGGCTTTATATGCGCCTACCGCAATGGAGTCGTTTACAACAAATACGGCGGTCGGAGGATTGTCTTGTGATAAAAGCTTTTTCATAAAGGCATAGCCGCATTTCGGTGAATAATCACCTTTACATAAATATTCTTGCCGCCAGATATTATATTTTTTCATATAATTTATATATACATCGGAGCGGATGTCCTGCACCTCTTTTCCATCGGAATCAATTTCCATGCCACCTACAAAGGCTATTTTTGAATGACCGTTTTTGCGCAGATAATCAAGTACGCCGATCACGGCTTTTTCCATACCGATGACTACGGAATCAAAACGAGTCTCATCGGGATTGCAATCCGCAAAGACAACCGGTTTTTTTAATGCGGTGATTTTTTCAACGGTGGAGCGGCTAAAAGTTCCAAGACAAATCAGACCGTGTACCGGCGGTATGGAACCGGTGAGTGACGATACCGGAATAGTAATCCGTACGAAACCCTCGTCTTCCATTTTCTTTTCGGCAGCCACGCGCACTGCCAAATAGAACGGATCGGCCAATTCTTCTTCATGCGAATACGAACACACGAGTCCTATCTTTAATTTAATCTTTTTTCTTTTTTTGTTATTCCGTTCATATTCAAGGCTTGCTGCCGTTTCAAAAATACGTCGGCGCGTTTCATCAAGAACGCTTATGGTTTCATCGTAATTTAAAACGCGCGAAACGGTAGCAGCCGATACTCCCGCTTTTTCGGCGATATCCTTTATTGTTGCCATCACTTTACCGTATCATATATCTTCGTTTTTTTCAATTTCAGCTCCGATATTAATACGGCACTTAAAATCAATACGGCTCCGCACAGCACCCGAAACGAAAGTCTTTCATGTATCAATAAAACGGAAAAAATAGTCGCAAATACCGCCTCCAACGATAAAATAATAACCGCTTGTACTTGTTTTACATACCGTTGCGATGCAGTTTGTAAAAAATACGTAATTGCCGTGCTGACAATACCGAGATATAAAATCGATAATAAAGCATTTTTCCCCCACACTATTCCCGCCATTCCACCGGTAAACGGCAAAGAAATACAAGATAAGACAAAGGCAGTTGTTATCTGGACAAAGCTCAGGATATCAGTTCGATAATGGGGAGCATATTTACCGGTAAAAAAAACTTGACAGGCAAAAAAGAATGCACCTGCAAGCGAGAGCGTATCTCCAATGCCGATAGTAAAATCTTTTGTCAATGTTAAAAATCCCGCCCCAGCCATCGCTAAAATCATACCGGCGAATTCACGCAGTGCAGGACGCTTTTTATATGCACCCCACACGAGGAAGGGAACAAAGACAACATTAGTCGCTGTTAAAAATGCGTTGTTAGACAGTGTGGAAAACTTTAAACCGATCGTTTGTAACGTGAACGCAAGAAATAAGCATAGCCCCATAATAATACCGGCTATCACCTCTTGTTTTAAAACGCTCTGCAAACTTTTACGCGCAGCAAAAAACATAATAATTGAAGCTAAGAAAAAACGCACCGCCATAATTTGCATCGGCGTAAATGCGGTTAAAGCAAGATCTACAGCAAGGAAACCTGCTCCCCACAATATGGTAGCTGATAATAACCCAACAACGCCTAGAAGCTCTTTATTCATAATTGTAATCCTACGGGAAACCTATAACCTATCCGAAGTTATCGGATAGGTTATGACCGGTAACTATAAGTTACTTTGCAAATTTTGTCGATAAATCTCGCTGTAAATTAGCCATTGTCGTATCTATATCTTCATTTTTCAGTAAAATACGGGATACGGCGGAACCTATCATATCATTTGCTTCGGCAATATTCGGATTTTGCGGAAAAGCAGGAATCTTTTTTCCGTTTTCTATAAATACCTTATAGATTTTATCGCCGCCGAAAAAATCATCTCCCTGCTCGAATACGGATTCGCTGTAGCTGGGAATAAACGACGGATATAAACCGTATTTTTCAAAACCTTCCGCCTGCAATGCGTTATCGGTCATAGCGAATTTTACAAATTCTTTTACCAGATCGGGAGAAGCGGTTTTGGCATGAACGGCAAGTATGGAACCGCCGTTTGCACAGCTTGAGGAACCGTTTGCGCTTATCTTAGGTAAGTCTATGACACCCCACTTACCGGCAGTGTCGGGGGCTTTATCTTTTATCGTTCCGATCATCCATACTGCTTCGGGAATTGTTGCAACTGTTTGATTAACTACCGTTCCTTCATATTCATCCCAACCGTTATAATTTTGACCGATACCGGAATCATAGATCTCTTTGAAAAGGTGCATCGCTTGAAGCGATTGAGCTGTATCAAGCAGAGGTTTCCCTTCCGCATCAAATACCGATTGGCCGAGTTCCGCACAGAGGACGGCATAGAGTGACGGTTTAGTCGGCCGTATAGGCAGCATCTTAACCGCTTTCCCCGAAGGTGTTTTACATACGGCGCTTATTTTTTTTCCGGCATTAATAAAGTCGGCCCATGTAACAATATCGGATGCCTTTACACCGGCCTGTTCAAAATAATCCTTGCGATAAAATAATCCCATAGGTCCCGCATCCCACGGGAACGCATAAATTTTTCCGTTAAATTTTACTTCGCCGATTTTTACCGGTAGGAAGTTCCGCTCGTCGACAATATCCGTCAGGTCAAGGAATCCTTGTGGAAATTTATCGACATAACCGGCAAATACATCGCCTTCAATCGAAACGACATCGGCAATACCGTTTCCGGTTGCAAGAGAAGTAGACAGCTTATTGTAAATTTGATCCGTTCCCATTTCTTCGAATTCAAACTCTACGTTAGGATGTGTCAACTTAAATTTTTCCGCTGCGCTCTGCAGCTGCATTAAGGCAACATCCCATGACCAAACGGAGATAGTCACGGTTTGAGGTTTGTCTTTATCTGCAGTATTTTTTTCACTGCAGCCGGGTAAAAGCATCATGACTGTAGCGGCGATACATAAGCCGCTTATAATACTCTTTTTCATTTTTTCCTCCTAATATTTAAGAATCGTTTTCCGAACGATTTCTATTCTTTTACAGCGCCGCCCATGACACCGGCAATAAATTGTTTTTGAAAAATAAAAAATATCAACAACACAGGGAGTGTTGCAATAGCAGCCGCCAAAAGTATCACTGCATAATTTTTATTTGTAGGATTCCCGTCAAGCATTGCAAGGCTAACCGGTAGGGTATATAAACGTTTACTTCCGAGAATAATAAGCGGCCACATAAAATTGTTCCACATACCGGTAAACATATAAATAACAAGCGCACCTAAAGCAGGTCTGACATTCGGCAATACGATTTTAACAAAAATTCCCAACTCACCGACACCGTCTATCCGTGCCGCTTCAAGTAAAACCGCCGGAAAATGCAGCATATTTTGACGCATCAGAAAGATACCGAATGCATTTGCCAAAAGCGGCAAAACGACACCTGCATAAGTATCCGTTAAATGAATTTTAATCATCATTTCGAAAAGCGGTACATACATAACCAATGAGGGAATCATCATGGAAGCCAAAATAAAACCGAAAATAATATTGCGCCCTTTAAATGAGAATAACGCAAGTGCATAACCCGCTGCAGAAAATAAAATCGTACTTATGACAGTATATATAACGGAAACGGCTAATGTATTCCATATACTGCGCAATAATCCTATTTTCCCGTTTAGCAAACGGAAATTATGTGCTAATTCAAATCCCGGTATAAGGCGTGGCGGTACGGCAAGAATATCGGTATTAGTATTTGTACCTGCAACAAACATAAAATAAAAAGGGAATAAGGCTAAAAAGGCGGCGATAATTAAAATGATTAAACACAGGAACTTTCCTGTTTTTATATTTTTCATATCTCGCTCCTGTTTGTTATCTTAAATTGTAAAATGGACAATGCAGCAATAAGCAAAACAAGGATATAACCGACAGCGGAAGCATAGCCGAATTTTAAATAAGTAAAACCGTTATTAAATAAATACTGTCCTGCAGTTAATGTCGCATTATTCGGTCCTCCCTCAGTTAAAATAAAGGGTTCATCAAATAATTGGAGCGTACCGATGGTAGAAGTTATTGTGCAAAATAAAATAACCGGTTTAATAATGGGAATGGTGATATAAAATAATATTTGAAAAAACGATGCTCCGCTCATTTGAGCTGCTTCCGTTAATTCTTCTGGAATTGCTTGGATGCCCGCCAATAAAATAATCATATTATAACCGAGCCACCGCCACGTTATCGCGATAATAATTGCAAATCGCGCACTCCATTCGCCGTAAAACCAATTAACCGGCGGCAAGCCTATGGCTTTTAACACATAATTAATTAAGCCGTAATCGGAATTCATTAGTACTTTGAATACGAGAGCATACGCTACCAATGCAGTTACCGAAGGCAAAAATACCGCTGTGCGGAAAAAGGCTTTTGCACGAATGAATTTTTGTTCGATAAGCACTGCAATCAATAAAGCTCCTGTTACCATGATAGGTACTTGAATAAGAAGATATACAAAAGTATTAAAAAGAGACTTAAAAAAAGTACCGTCTTTAAATAATTTTATGTAATTTTCCCAATGAACGAATTCATAGTTGCCGCCGCGATATTCATAAAAACTTAAATATAAGGAACGGAATACGGGATAAACCATAAATACGGCAAATATAATAATTGTCGGTGCAAGGAGAATATAAGGAATATTATGACGGGTAATAATATTTTTTTTAATCATACGGCCTCCAATTCATCGGATCAACGGGACGGAAACGCATCGTAACGGTAAAATCGTTAATGTGGGTTTTATTTTTATATAGTTGCTCTTCCCCGCAGCTGTTGGAACCGAGTCCGCTGTGTTTTGCATCGATATGTATCACTACCTTGTCCGCTTTTTTTATATCGCCGATATGCCCTGCTTTTTCCAATGCATCGATCGTATAATCGTGAATATTGATTCCTACCGGTTTTTCAAATGTGAATACCAGACCTTTACCGGCGCCGCTCAGTAAAAGCCATTCAACCTCTTCACGATGTCCGTTTTCTTGCGGCTTAACATATTCGGTGTGCATTTCCTGGACGGATGCGGAGTACACGCTTTTTTGAACATGAGCTTTCATATCGCAATAATTTTCCGTAAAACCTAATCCATACCATTTAACGCGGTCGAATTGCAGCGGTACGCTGAATTCGATTCCTGCACGGGGAATCATTTGGGGACTAAAGTCGGTATAGGAAAATGAACGCGCTTTTAAATCAAGTTCAATTTCGCCGCCGGAAAATATACGGTAACGGTATTCGCATTTAAATCCGAACGCTTGGTTTAAAAAGGAAAAATGAGTGGAGATATGTACTGCAATATAATCCTTTTCGGAACTGTAAGTAAAAGATTCCAACTGTTCCTGCTGCTTATGTATAAAATATTTTTCTTTCCAGTCCCTGATTTTGTACATATCGTTATCTATCAGCGCACGCCGGACATTCGGTGCAAAGCCTTCACGCAGATAGCTTATTCCGTCGAACGTATATTCAAGCAGCCTACCGGTTACCTTGCAAAACACTACTTTTACCGTATTGCCTACCGCATCGTTGCACACGGTAAGTTTTGTTTTTTCTTCAATTATCCGTAAGCCGTGTTCTCCTTTGTGCGGCCGTTGTCGGGGCTTTCGCTCAACAGGCAATAAGAACTGCCGCTTTGCAACGGTAAAACCTGAATCCGCATATAAGGTGCTGTGCTTGTAGTTGAATTGTATATTTACATAATATGATTCATCCGCTGCTTCCGGCAAGGAGTAGGGAAGGTAAACAGTTTCTTCTTTTCCCGCTGCGGCGTTTAACGTATCGATAATGCCGCTTTCATATACCGTACCGTTAGATACAACCTGCCAACATAAAGTAATATCATGCAAATCCGTAAAATCGTAGCGGTTCCGGATTGTAATCAACCCTTTGGCAAGATCTGCCGGACAGCAATCTACCGGAGCAATAACTTCTTTATAACACAAAAGGCCTGTGGACGGCGTTCTGTCCGGCATTAATAAACCGTCGATACAAAAATTGGAATTATTAGGTTCGTCGCCGAAGTCGCCGCCGTAATAATACGTTATGCGCCCGTCTTCTCTTGTTATTTGAATCCCGTGATCGTACCATTCCCAAATAAAACCGCCCTGCAGTCTTTTATATCGGCGGAACAATTGTTGATATTCTTCAAGGTTGCCCGGTCCCGTTCCCATCGCATGGCCATACTCGCACAGAAGATGCGGTTTACCGTGTGCATCATTGCTTTCGGCAATTTCTTGAAGCCGGTTTAAACGGGTGTACATCGTCGAATACACATCCATTATCTCGGCATTGCCATCACCCTCATAATGCAGAAGTCTTGTTTTGTCGAGGTGGCGGATACGGTCGGCGGTTTTTTTAAAATTGGTGCCCATGCCCGACTCATTTCCCAGCGACCACATCAGGATGCACGGATGATTGTAATGAGCTTTTACCATCCGTTCGCACCTATCGATATAGGCTTGCTCCCATGATGCCGTTTCATTCAGCCAATTCGGCGCTTGCACCCATTCAAAGCCGTGCGATTCCAAATCGGCTTCGTCGATAACATATAAACCGTAGGTATCGCATAGGTCATAAAAGTAATCGGCCTTGGGATAATGGGAGCAGCGAACGGCATTGATGTTATGCCGCTTCATCAGTATGATATCCTGCTCGATAACAGCCTTATCTACGGTGCTGCCGCCTGCAGGACTGAAGTCGTGCATATTGACACCATTCAGCAAAACCGCTTTTCCGTTTACCGTAAAATTCCCGTCGATAATTTCTATTTTTCTAAAACCGACGGTCAGTTCCGCAGTGTCGAATATTTGATTGTCTTTTTTTAGTTCCAACCGTAAACAATATAAAAAAGGAGTCTCTGCACTCCATGTATGCACCGAGGAAATTTCTTCGCGTATCACTCTGAGCATTGAACTGCAGTTGTTCGAGCAGAATACCGTACCGCCATTTTGAACACCATCCTGCATTGTATTACAGGTACTATCTTGAACGGCAGCGCAACCGTGCGCTATTTCCCGTCCGCCGCCCTTTTCCGACAAATGGTATTCCACCGTGCATCCGACCTCTTCGACGTCTGCGCTCAAAAGAACATCAGCCTGCAGCACGCCGTCTTTGTATCCGTTTTTTAAATCGCCGGAAACAAAGCACGTAGAAATTGAATATGCCCTTTCGCGATAAACACTTACATTGCGGAAGATGCCGCTGAACGCCCACATATCCTGCCGTTCCAAATACGATCCGTCCGACCATTGATATACGCGCACCGTTATTTGGTTGTTTCCTGCAATAACGCAATGTGAAATATCGAATTCGGAGGCAAGCCTGCTTACCTTGCTATATCCGCAATGAATCCCATTTATCCATACATCAAACGCGCTACCGACACCCTCGAATCGTAGCACCGTTTTATCTTCCTGCCGTACATCCTGCAGCATAAAAAAACGGCGGTATATCCCGGTGGGATTCTCACTCGGTACAAAGGGCGGATTAACGGGGAAAAGATACCATACATCCGTGTAGTGCATCTTTCCGTAACCGTGCATCTGCCAACACGAAGGTACCGGTATCGTATCCCAGTTTTCCGTATTGAAATTTTTTTCAAAAAAGCCTTCCGGTGAATATTCCGGCGCACGTAGGTATAAAAAATCCCATTCGCCGTTTAATGATACATCGGTACCGGCCGTGCTTTCGTGCACAAGGTGCGGCTGCGCTCCTCGGCGTCCAATGTGTAAAAGCGTTTCATCTTCCCATCTTTTCTTTTGCCGTTCCATCTACTTCCTTCTTCAGAGCAATCACATCATGCACTTTTGGGGATATTCCCGCAGAATAATGGAGTCTGTCCAACCAGAGTTGAACCTGCGGTTCAAATGGTTGTCCAACCTCCATTATTCTGCGGCATTTGATCCACAGATCTGATGCGATTGCTCTTCTTTTAAAATAAATTGCGTGAAATTTTTTCAAAATTTCGCGCAAAAGGAAGACAACCGCCTGAAATGTTCTTGTTGCGGTTGTCCTGTTTTTTTTATACGAATTCTTTTTCGAGTTGCAAAAATACGCAGGCGGGCCATGTGAAGGCTTGATCGTCGTACCCGCAGCCCGTAAACGCATCGTAATTTTCTGCCATTAAACCGATTTTTGTTACCTCAAAAAAACGGTAAGCTAAACGTTTTGCAAAATCAGGGTATCCGTTAGCTCTCAGTGCGTCGATAAACAAATACGTTACGGGCGCCCAAAGGGGGCCGAGCCAATAGCCGCCAGCCTTATAAAGCGGACTGTCTTTTTGTTCGGTGGTAAGTCCGAACGGGGCTTCAAAGTTTTGTTCCAAATCATGCACTAATGCATCGGCAATCCGTTTATCCATGCGGTAGGCAATAACCAACGGCAAATACATCAGCAGCGAATACCCCGTTCCAATTCTACTGCCCGTGCCGGTATTCCATGCATGAAAAGCGCCATCCTCATAAAACCTGTCCATAAAGCCGTCAAAGAGTTCATTCGCCCGCCGCTTCCACTGTGCAGCCTCCGTATCATTGCCAAGCCTTTGCGCAAAGGAGGATAAGATATCCATTTTTTGAATGAGGAAGGCGCTTAAATCGGGAGATTCCACCGGAACACCTTCATGGAAAACGGAAGCGTTATCCCAGCCTGAATCGTTACCGTGGTAGTACAACGGAAAAGCGCTTCCGTTCGGACGGCGGCGGTCAAGCCAATTTAGAGCGACGCGGCAAAAACTTTTATACGCCGGTAAAAAGTATTCCTGCCGGGAAAAAAGCGGATCAGCTTCCAGCAATTTATTATATGCCCACGCATGAATAGGCGGTTTTAAACAGTTAAATGATGCGAATGCATTATTAACATAGTCGGGATATGCACCGAATACATCCTGTGTGTCAAAAAAGATTTTCAGCTGTCCGTAGGCCGTCTCCGGATATGCTCCTCCCAGTGCAAGCGCCGTAAAACAATTATCCCAGCTCCAAATATTAAACATGGTGTTTTTAGACATATACACGGCATCGCACGTTAACGCTCCTTGCGCATGTACGGTATTGTTCCATACAATATAGCGGGCAAGCGAATGGCTCTCCTTATATGCATCAAGGAGGGAGGGAAAGCGGCGTTTCCATTCATCATATTCGGATATAAGCTGTTGCTTCGCTTTATCAAAACAATCTTCCGTATCCGTATCGGAATGGCACGAGACCATAGTGCTTTTAAGCACGGCGCAGGCAGCTTGCCCATCGGCATTAACCGTAAGTACAGGACAGGCGCTTCCTCGTACCGTCCATTTCGATTCGGCGGTACAAAGTCCTTTCAAAACCGACATACATATTTTTAATTGTTTATCGTATAACTGATGTTCATATTCTTGTTCGGAAATCTGCACAAGCGTATCGTATGCGCCGTTCGTAATTCCTTTTACGCTAATCGTAACACCGGAGACTTTGATAAACAGTCGGTCATCCGCAGTGCATAAGAGCGTAACAAAACAGGCGGCAGAATCTTGAGTATGGAACGTAAGAATGGTTTCAGTCCTTTCGCATATCAAGTCTTTCCATAAATAGCCCTCTACCGAAAGTTCGTATATATTAGAAATGGCACCGTCTCCTCCGTGAAGATCCCGTATATAAACTTTTCCATCCCGTGCGTTTTCCGAAACGGCAAAATACGAACCGCATGCGCTGAACGGTACCGTATCAATCCCATAGGCAAATCCGTATGTCTTCATTTTATTGCTCCGGAAGTGCCTTCGATAATGTATTTTTGTGCGATCATAAACAACACAATGGGCGGAATGATCATAATGACGGTAATACACAAGATCGGAATAATTTGAGTATCATGTACACCTTTAAACGATGCGAGTCCCAAAGCAAGGGTATACTTTGCTCTGCTCTGTAAAAAAATAAGCGGGCCGAGGTAGTCGTTCCATACCGTCAGCATATTTAATACGGCAACTAAAATAAGCTGAGGTTTTAATATCGGCATAAAAATCAGCGCATAAATCTGGAACGCATGAGCGCCGTCGATTCGGGCTGCTTCCTCAAAATCGCGCGGAACGCCCGCTAAAAATTGGTGCATCAAAAAAATATAATAGGCCGAACCGAAGAAGGCGGGCACAATCAACGGCTTTAACGTATTGATCCAACCGAAAAGATTAAATTCCATATAGAGCGGAATCATTGTTACATCCCACGGAATCATCATCGTTGAAAGCATAATAATAAACAGGACGGTTTTACCTTTAAACCGATATCGCGCAAAACCGTATGCGGTTAAAGAACAGGCAATCAGCTGTCCGATCGTTGTCATGACAGTTATGAGAACCGAATTGAAAAAATACAAACCGAACGGCTGGGACTTCCATGCAGCAGCAAAATTACCCCAACGCCATTCTTTAGGGAAAAAGCGGGGCGGATATGCATTTGCCTCTGCTTCCGTTTTAAACACGGTTAGCAACATATATATAAACGGAAATAAAAAATAGAGAGCAATTGCTATCAACAGAATGTATATCAGTATTTTACTTTTTTTCGACAGCCTCATGTTTCCCTTCTTTTAAAACAAGCAACTGAAAGGATTTTCAAATCCTGAAGGTGCTTGTTTCCCGCCGTTTCAGAATGAAATGAGAAACGGCATACAATAAGCAAGTTTTCGGAAGAAAACTTGACAGTGTTTTTCAGCCGCGCTATTTTAGCGACTGAAAATAAACCTTCCTTACAATTCAACAGTCCCACGTTTCCCTTTCTTCATTTCTGTTTCATAAAACACCCATGCGGAAGAAGACTTAAACACCAACATCGTCAATATCAAAATAATGATGAACATAACCCATGCATTCGCGGAGGCATAACCCAAACGGTGATGTTTAAATGCATTGCGGTACACGTACAATCCGTAAAAGTACGTTGCATTTAACGGACCGCCGCCGGTCAGCAGCATAACCAGTGTCAACTGTTGGAATGCCGTTATCAACGAAGTTATCAAATTGAATAATATGGTCGGTGTAATAATCGGAAGAGTGATACTGAAAAACTGACGCGCAACGCCCGCTCCGTCCAAATCGGCAGCTTCATATAAATCCGCAGGAATAGTTTTAATATTTGCATAAAAGATGAGCATCATCGTACCGACCCCGAAGGCACTTGCTAACACAACGGCAACCAATGCCCACGACGGATCTAACAGCCACTTAGGGCCGGAGACACCTATTAAAGACAAAAGATAATTGAAGATGCCGTAATCGGCATTCAACAGCCATCCCCACACAATCGAAACGGCAACGCCCGAAATCACGGTGGGGATATAAAAGACTGTCCTAAAAAATTTAACGCCCGCGACCGGCTGAGAAATCAACAGTGCCAAAAACAACGCAAGGCACATATTCAGGGGCACAAAAATAACGGCATATTTTAATGTGATAAACAGCGAACGGTAAAACTGCTTATCCCGCGTGAACATCGTAATATAATTTTTAAAGGCGGAAAAGACAGGTGGCTTTGTAATAGACCAATCAAAGAAGCTCATAATAAGCGACATCAGCAAGGGACCCGCTGTAAAGGCGATAAACCCAATCACCCATGGAGATATAAAGAGATATGGAGCTATTACATTTTTCTTGTTCATTTTCCGCCCTGTATATTTATTTTCTTTTGCTTATTTCGTTTAAAACACTTCCACTGTTTTCCAATGTAGTCGGATTAAAAATCCTTTCAAACGCCAGCGATAACTCATCCGATAAATCAGACCATGTAGGACTTATAAAGGCGGAAGGAGTATAACCCGCGCTATGTTCGAGCATCGTATAAAAAGGAGCGGTCTTTTCATCGGTCATGATGTTTGCTTCGGCAACAACCGACTTTAAAACCGGCAGTTCATACCCGATACGTTCTTTATTTAATTCAGTTCCCGTCCAGTATTTTATGAACTCCCACGCAGCGTCCTTATGTTTTGAACTTTTGGCAATCGATACTCCCGAACTGCTGAGGATGCTGACAGAATCTTTGCCTGCTCCTGCAAAGGCGGGAATTTCGACAATACCGTAATTCAAGTTTTCTCGATTAAAACGTGCAATCGCCCAACCCCCGTAAACATACATAGCGGTTTTACCGCCGCTCATTTCGTCCGAACCGCCTTTTTCGGTTGCAATAGCCCATCCTTGTTTTTCCATATTTTGGAACATATCGAATACGGCTATACTCTTGGCAGAATTCAAGTATCCGTCGGTATTTCCGTTGTTATCCATATAGCTTGTTCCGTTGCTCCACAGATACATTTCAAAATCGTACGGATCTGCCTTTAACTGGAATGAGAATCCTTTTACGCCCGGAACTTTTTCGGTAATAAGCTGAGCATTTTTTTGCAAATCATCCCATGTCCAATCGGAAGAAGGATATGCCAGCCCCGCTTTATCGAAAATATCTTTATTAAAATACAGACAGTGTGTGGTAAAACCGACCGGCATACCGTATATTGTTCCTTTCATTTGATTGTACGGCCACAGGGCTTCATAGAAATTTTCTTTATAGGCCTTACCTTCTTTTTCGATATACGGTTCCAAATTTTCCAAGCCTTCATAATAGGCTGGGTAGTTCCACATATACATAACATCCGGTGCGTCGCCCGAGCCCATACCGGCGCTGATCTTCGTATCATAATCGTCTCCGTAGGCTTCCAATGAAACTTTGATATCGCTATGAGTTTCATTGAAGCGGTCAACCAGTTTTTGCTGAGCTTCCAAAGTTTCGGCGCTGTCCCACGAAGCAAATCTGATTTCCGTTTTACCGGAGGTTTTAGAGTCCTGTTTTGAACAGCCTGTAACGCATACGGCACAGGCAATAATGCACGCCATTACAATGAATAGTTTTTTCATACCTTTCTCCATAAAAGTTTTTGCAGGAAACATTGGTTTCCAAAAAAGTTTTTAGCCGTGCGCATTATGCACACACGTCAATTTACTTAGTAAATATATTGTAAATTTACCAAGTAAATTTGTCAAGTTTTTATTTCTACATAAATAAAAACCCCGATGCGGGATTATATCCGATCATCGGGGTTTGGGTGTGCACACCTTACGCAGCGAATAAATATGTAAAACTATCCTATCGAATTTTCGATAATACGGATGAGTAAATCGATCCCTTTATAGATAGAGCTTACGGGGATGCACTCAAAACGGCCGTGGAAGTTAAAGCCGCCGGCAAAGATGTTCGGACAAGGGAGTCCCATAAACGAAAGCCGTGCGCCGTCCGTCCCGCCGCGGATGGGATGGATAATCGGCGTGATGCCGATCTCTTCCATAGACTTCTTCGCAAGGTCGATAATTTCGATATGCGGTTCAATTTGTCCGCGCATATTATAGTAGCTGTCTGTAATGGAAAGCGTGATGATGGCGCCATATTTTGTGTTCAAAAAAGCAACGGCATTCCGCAGCAGCGTCTTCTTTTGCTCAAATTTTTCGGTAGAATGGTCGCGGATAATGTACGACATGGAGGTGTGATCCACTGCGCCGTTAAGGTGAGTAAGGAGGAAGAAGCCTTCATACCCTTCCGTATATTCGGGCTTTTGTTCTACCGGCAGCATAGCGTCCAGCTCGCCGGCAACTCGCAGCGAATTGATCATGATATTTTTTGCCGTGCCAGGATGGACGTTCTTCCCTTGAATTTCGATTTTAGCGCTTGCAGCGTTAAAGTTTTCGTACTCCAACTCGCCGATTTCTCCGCCGTCGATGGTATACGCAAAATCCGCACCGAATTTTATTACATCGAAGAGGTCTGCACCTCTGCCGATTTCCTCATCGGGGGTAAAGCCGATTTTAATCGTACCATGCTGCACCTGCGGGTTGTCGCGGAGGTATTCAACCATGCCCATGATGATGGTGATGCCCGATTTATCATCCGCACCCAAAAGCGTGGTGCCGTCAGTGGTGATAATGTCTTCGCCGATAAGTTTGTTGAGGAACGGAAATTCCTTTACCGTCAGCGAATAGGTCTCGTTCAGTTTAATATCGCCGCCTGTGTAGTGCACAATTTTCGGATTGACACATTTTCCGTCCAAGTCGGGCGCGGTATCCATGTGTGCAATAAATCCGATAACCGGCGCTTTTTTATCGGTGTTGGCAGGGATTGTTCCGTAGACATATCCGTGCGCATCCTGTTCGGCATCGGCTACGCCCAGCTCGTGCAATTCCTGCACTAACATCTTTCCAAGCTCAAGCTGTCCCTTGGTGCTGGGGCATTCGGGATTATCTTCATTCGATTTGGTATCGACTGCAATGTATTTAAAAAAGCGTTTTACTGCATCCATATCTCTCATCACTCCTTACTTTCCGGTAAACAGTTTTTTCAGCATACCGAGTATGCCTGTTTTTTGCTTTGCCGGCTGAGTCTGCGTTGCAGATTGCTGCGGTGCTCTTGCAGAGCGTACCTGCTGTTCGGATGAGCGGTCTTGGCTTGCCCGTTTCTTAGGTCTTGCCCCCTGCCTCGTATCGCCTGCTTGTGCGGGAACATATTTATCGCCCTTGCGCCGTTTTTTCTCGGGCTGCCCCTGCCGGTTTTTAGCGCGGGTAGATGCCGCCCCCGTTTTTGCTTTCTTTTCGGAGGTTTGCGCAGTGCAGGCTGTTTTAGCGCTTTCCATATTTTCGGCAGCATCCGCAAAAGCGGCGCTCTCGTGTTCGGCAAGCTTTTTCCCGTACTGGTTTTTATAGTAGGCCATCCGCTCTTCAAAACTCAAGCCGCCGAGGGAATCGGCTGACTTTCGGCCGTTTTTATCTTCTGCCGGCGTACCTTTCTTTTTACGCTTTGAATCGGCAGTGCGGGAGGCGGGGCGTGCCGTTTTAGTGCCGCGCCGTGCGTCTTTATCTTCCCGCCGGGATTTTTCTCCGGGGCGCGGCTTGCGTCCGAACCGTCCGCCCCGTTCTTCGTCAGCGGAGTCGCGGTCAAGCCGGATATATTGGTCGGCGCTGCGGTCTTTTTCAAAATCCTCTTCGCCGGGGATAACAACCGGTATTTTGGCCTCTATATATTTTTCTATATCGGGCAGGTTATATACGTCCTGTTCCGAACAAAGGCTGTATGCAGCGCCGGTTTTCCCCGCCCGCGCCGTTCTGCCTATTCGGTGGACGTAGTTCTCGGCCTCATTCGGAAGGTCGTAGTTGATAACCATTGCAAGGTCGTTGATATCGATTCCCCGCGCCGCGACATCGGTTGCAACCAAACAGGTGAGCTTTCCCGCCTTAAACGAATCGATAATGTGCAGCCGCTTCGGTTGCGGTAAATCGCCGATGAGGAACTCCGTTGCATAGCCGTTAATGCGCAGCCGCTTTGCAACAATCTCCGTCGTCTTTTTGGTGTTGCAGAAGATGATGGTATTCTCCGGTTTTTCGTTACGCAGGATGCCGAGCAGCAGGGACATCTTTTGATCCGCCGCGACGTGGAACAGTTTTTGATTGATTTCGTCCACCGTTACATTATCCGCATCGATTGTGATTTCTTTTGCATCGATGGTGTATTCCCATGCAAGGTTTTTTACCCACGTGTTTAAGGTTGCGCTGAACAGCATCGTCTGCCGTTCTTCCGCCTTGGATAGTACCGAAAGGAGGCTGCGCAGATCGGGATAAAACCCCATGTCGAACATTCTGTCCGCTTCATCGATCACTAAAAAGCCGACATGTTTCAGCTTCATCGTCTTTGATTTTTCAAGGTCGATGACCCGGCCGGGCGTACCGATAATAAGGTCTACTCCGTTTTTAAGCGCTTCTTCCTGCTGCTGATACCCGACGCCGCCGTAAAAGCTCGCGGCACGGAGCCCCGTGTATTTACCCAATTTATGCGCTTCTTCTTCAACCTGTACGGCAAGCTCCCGTGTCGGAACAAGGATTAAAGCGGGGCGGCGGCTTTCGGTTCCTTGGGCAAGCATCCGCTGCATCAGCGTTACCAAATACGCAGCCGTTTTCCCCGTGCCTGTTTGCGATTGTACATAGAGATCGGAACCGTCCATCCCTGCGGAAAACACCTGCTCTTGAACCGGTGTGCATTCAATATAACCGGCCTCTTCAAGCCCCTGTAAAAGATGAGAATCAAGATTAAAATTAGAAAAATTCATTTGCGGATAAGTATAACACACAGACACAATCATGAATAGCTGCGGATTAACGGCTCTGCAGATTAACGGCCGATTAAAGGATTTTTACGCCGGGGTAAAAATTTCCCTGCCATACCCTGATGGCTTTCCCTTGACAAAATATGTCGAGAATATAAACTATAGGCCGGTCATATAAAATGACGGCAGGCTGCTGAAAGGCGATTGTTTCGAGTATAAGTTATTATCAAAATATAGGACACCGTGATGAGTGAAATCGAAGGCGAAGAATTAAACACAGTAGAAGAGTTAGACACAGAACATAAACAGGTAGCTGATTACCCCTATAAGCTGCAAGTTATCACACTGATTATTTTGGCTGCATTGATGGCCTTACCGTTCGGCATGGATAAATTAGATCTCCTTAATTATGAACAGCCTTCGCAGCTTTTATACCCTTTTACGGTTCTGTTCTCCGGTTTGGTACAAAAAGATTTTTATTTTTTTTATATCAGCTGTTTTTCCTTTTTTTTACTGCCGGTTGCATTTCTCATTATTTTAACTTCAATTTTCTGTAAAAAAATTACGCAAAACATTGTTATGATAACCGCGCTTATTGCGGTAACATGTTATCTTTCTACGGTTGTTTCAGGAATGACGGTATTTGCCAACACTATCCGTTGGTTCCAGTCTTTAAGCATTTTAGTATATGCCGCTTTTTTTATAGCGCTCATCTTTCATATCTTCTTAATCAGCCGCGGCATTTCCATTATAAAAGAAAATAATGAAGCCTATGCCGAATATAAGCAGTTGATTCTTGATACCGAAAAAACGGAGCGGTCGGATAAACAGCACGAATATGAGAAAACGGAAATAGCTGTAGACGGGCAGCCGGAAGAGAAAAAAAAATTCGGTATAAATATAAAAGGACAAGTTCAGCATCTGATAGGCGGACTGAATGATCCTGAAAGAAAGACACACTTAAAAAATAAAATAACCGGTGTCATTCTTATCGCAATTATTGTTATTATTTCAACTTTTATCTATACGGACTTAAAGAACTACAAATTGCTTTTGACGCAAAATGTCAATACGACCGGCACGAATCAAGCCGAACAGGTTGCAGCAATTTATGATTTTTCCGATGGTCTCCATGCAAAAATCAGCGCCTTTCTCGAAGGTATAAAAAAGACAAATGCTTCTTCCCCCTTTCCGCACCGCCGCGTAGATATTATTACAACAGACAGTAAAACTCCTGTTTTTCTTGAGAAAATCGATGATACGGCAGAGCTTCCGGATTTCAATGTGTTCTCTTATACAACGGAACCCGGATCGGTGGGCGATATACCGGCAGAAGAAAAACGCATTACTGCGGAAGAAGCGGCTCTTTATATAAAGCATTTTAAAAACCAAAGTACCAGAAATCAGCCTATTTATAATCCCGAAAAGGGAACGTGCCTTTATGTATATCCCATCACCTTTTCGCGGAAAGACGGGCAAAGACTCGTCGGGTTTTCAGTTGTAACATATATGCAAGAGATACTTGACAGGCCGTATTTTCAAGCAAAGGTATTTATATTTTCGCTCGCAGCGGTTTTTTTATATGCTGCAATAATTATAACGCTTTTTCTTGCGGATTTTATTGCCGCGCCTATTATTCAGCTTTGTGTAAATATTAGAAAAACAACCAATATATTAAGCGGAATATTTTCGGGTAATGCAAAAATTGAAGCAAGCAAGCTGGTCTTTGAGGATAACCTTAATACGCGGGATGAAATAAAAACGCTCTCTCAAGAAATAAAAAACATTATTACGCTCGTGCGCAGAATACTTCCCTATCTGTCGCTTCACACACTGCAGAGTGCAGAGAAGGATACCGAAGCCAAAGGGATTACGAGGAATCTTTGTTTCCTTTTTACCGATATCAGAGGTTTTACGAAGCTTTGTGAAAAACTTCCGGCACGGGAAGTTATCATGATTTTAAACCGGTATCTTAATATTGAAACTAAGATTATTTTTGATAACGGCGGTGATGTTGATAAGTATGTCGGTGATGAAGTAATGGCTTTTTTCTCGGGGCCTCAAAAAGAAATAAATGCCTGTAAGGCTGCGATGGAAATACGGGAAGCGCTCTACCATGAACAACAGGCTGCAATGAAGGTCGGTAGAGAAACAATCTCACTCGGTATTGGAATTAACACAGGATATGTTATATTCGGTCCCGTCGGTTCAAAGACAAGAAAAGATTTTACCTCCATCGGTGATACGGTCAATTTAGCGGCGCGGCTCGAAAGCGCGAACAAAGAGTATGGCTCAAAAACCATTATTTCGGAATCCGTTTATAAAAACCTTAATGATTCTTTTATTTGCCGTGAACTTGATTATATAACCGTACAGGGAAAAACGGAAGTCGTCCGGATTTTTGAAGTTTTACAGGATATACAAAAAAATACCGGAGATAAACTTTATGATCTAAAGGAGGTCTTTGAAAAAGGACTTGGGTATTACCGGAAACGGAAATGGAAGACTGCCGAAAAATATTTTTTGGAGTGTGTGGAAAAATATAATGATCAGCCGTCTAAAGTTTTCTTGGATCGAATAGCGCATTATCAAAGTTCTCCGCCACCTGCCGACTGGAAAGGCGTTTTTGCCATGCATATAAAATAACCGGTTTATGCAACCGTTAGATTGATGTAACCGTTAGCAGCGGCATAAAGCATAAAAAAAGCACCGATAAACCAATCCGGTTGTTCGGTGCTTTTTTATGCCGAGCGGTTACTTGGGAATGTCTCAAAAGTTGGTTACTTTTTCGACATCCCCAGCCGATGTTTCAGTTCTTACCTAGAACTTATACCGCATAGTTGATAATGTCTGCCCTTCACGCAGCACATCGAACCATACTTCTTTTTTGACCTTTGATAACTCGCGATAAAACTCGCGCATATTAGCTACCGGCACATCATTTACCGCAGTAATAATATCGCCCGATTTAAGCCCGATAATCACGGCCGGTGTTTTATTGGTAATGTTGGTTACCAGCACTCCGGTTTGTTTTTTATCCAGCT
Source organism: Treponema vincentii F0403 (assembly GCF_000412995.1). Taxonomy (NCBI): domain Bacteria; kingdom Pseudomonadati; phylum Spirochaetota; class Spirochaetia; order Treponematales; family Treponemataceae; genus Treponema; species Treponema vincentii. The sequence goes on from NZ_KE332512.1 coordinate 1,885,188, forward strand.
TTAATTTATCCCGTATTTCGGTATCCAGTTCGTAACCGATAAATCCCGGCCACAACTTTGACGAATCCGTAACGATCTTCTGATCGCGCTCTTCAATTTTCACGGAAAGCGTTTGTTCTTTTCCGTCGCGGATAACGACAAATTCTGCGGTAGTACCGCTGCGGAGATCGCCGACATCGCGGACAAGCTGATCGACACTCTTAACTTCTTTGCCGTTCAGTTTGATAACGAAGTCTCCCGGACGGATACCGCCTTTGAAAGCAGGAGAGCCGAGGAATACGTCGATAGCCAGAGCGCCGGCTTTGTCGCCGACACCGAGCGCCTTCATAACCGTTTCGTCAGCGCTCGTCAATTGTACGCCTACCCATCCGTATTTCAGCTTTCCGTCGGAAATGAGCGAGTCGATTGCCGTTTTGACGTTGTTAATCGGGATGGAGAAACCGAGCCCTTGAGATCCTCCGCTTGATGATGCAATCCACGTGTTAATACCGATAACCTGCCCATAGATATTGACGAGCGGGCCGCCGGAGTTTCCTTGATTGATGGCCGCATCGGTTTGGATAAAGTCGTTGATGTTATCATTCGGACCGCCCGACCGTCCTACGGCGCTGACCATACCGCGGGTAACCGTCGATACGTATCCGAGCGGGGAACCCACAGCAAATACGATATCGCCGACTTCTACCGCATCGGAATTTCCCAATTCGGCAATGACAATATCCTTTTCGGTAGATTCAAACGAAACCAACGCAATGTCGCGCCGCTGGTCGCCGCCGACAAGTTTTCCTTCTGCGGTGTGTCCGTTATATAATTTGACAATAATCTTTTCCGCCGTGCCGGTAACATGCTGATTGGTCAGCACATAATAGGTATTACCGCTCTTACGCACGATAACGCCCGATCCCATGCCTTCGGACTTATATTCCTGCTCTCCGTTGTCGTTCCCGTCGGATTTTTCTCCGTTATTCTGATTAGGCATTCCAAAAAAGAACCATGGGAAACCTTCGCCCGAAAGCGGGTTGCGGACTTTCTTAATTTCGGTAACCGAAAGCGTTACTACCGACGGCAAAATTGCGGCAGATACCTGTCTGTTAGCGCTTTGCAGTCCTTCCAATAGGGAAATTGTTTCTTTTGTAATTGAGTCCGAATGCTTTGTGTCGGCATAAACCGTTGCCGCCGAAGCGGGACTTGCAGAGCAAGATGATACAAAAATCATCACGGCCATACTCAACAGTACAGTAAATGCCAGTGCCGTTTTAAACTTTCGTTTTAAATACATGAGTTTACCTCCAATATAAAGGGCTCCGAAAAGATGTACGGCTCGGAAGCCCTCTTTATTCCGTGTATTTGGAATCTCTAAAACCTGCAGCTTTTTAGAGGCTTTCCTTAAATTAACTGTTTCTTAAACATATAAAATACTATTATGATACATCGGTCGGCAATAATAACTTGACAGAGATTTTATATTTTGTTTGTATGTACGGATGATACGGTTAGTAAATGTGAACAAACGGTACGGGGAGCTTCAGGCGGTGGATAATATCAGCCTTGAAATTCCTTCAAATACGATTTTCGGAATTATCGGAAAAAGCGGCGCAGGAAAATCAACGCTTGTGCGGCTGATAAGTCTTTTGGAGCCGGCGGATTCGGGAGAGATTTACTACGGGGACTCCCGCGTAGATACATTAACCGGCAAGCTCTTACGGAATCAGCATAAGAAAATCGGGATGATCTTTCAGAATTTTAACTTATTTGCATCGCGGACAGCGGCGGGCAACATCGCCTATCCGCTTGAAATTGCAGGGATGCCGAAACGTGCCATTGCTGCAAAGGTGGAAGAAATGCTGCAGGTCGTAGGGCTTGAAGGCCGCGGCGATGCACGGGTGAGCACCTTATCCGGCGGACAAAAGCAGCGGGTAGCGATTGCCCGCGCCTTGGCGGTTTCTCCCGATATTCTCTTTTGCGACGAAGCGACCAGCGCGCTCGATCCGCAGACGACACGCTCAATTTTGGAACTGCTTAAACGGCTGCAAAAAGATATGAATTTAAGCGTTGTGATGATTACGCACCAGATGGAAGTTGTGCGCGACTGCTGCCAGCAAGTTGCCGTTATCGATAACGGCGCCGTCGCAGAAACAGGTTCCGTGCGCCAAATCTTTTCCGCGCCCAAGTCGGAAGTAACCAAAGATTTCTTAATGCATATCAACCCGTTAAATCCCGAAGACACGCAACTTATCCGATGGTCTAAAAGCGGCGGCGCCTATACTCTCCGCTTTTCCGGCGAATTGACGAGCGAGCCGGTCTTGAGCAAAATTTCCCGCGATTACGGTATTGAATTTAATATCTGCGCAGGCGGTATGCAGAAAGTCGGCGACACCGTTGTCGGAACCCTTTTTGTCGATATAAACGGTTCGCCGGAGAATATGCAAAAAGCCTTTGCCTATCTTAATCAAAATGGCATCAAAGTAGAGGAGACGCACAGATGAGTTCATGGTCAACATTATTGCAGCTGGTAGGAACGGCGACGGCGCAAACGCTTATAATGGTATTCTTTTCTACGTTGTTTTCATTTATACTCGGGGCGCCGCTCGGCGTGTTGCTGTGTATCACGGCGGAAGAAAATTTGATGCCTAAGCCGGTACTGCACCAGCTTATCGATAGGGTTGTAAATGTGCTGCGTTCATTCCCGTTTATCATATTGATGATTTTGCTTTTTCCGTTTTCGCGGATTATTATCGGTACCAGCATCGGAACCGCTGCAACGGTTGTTCCGCTATCCATCGCCGCCGCCCCTTTTGTTGCACGGGTTATCGAAAGCGCCTTGCTGGAGATCGACCGCGGCGTTATCCAAGCGGCTGTTGCGATGGGCTCTTCCACGGCGGAGATTATCTTTAAAGTGATGATACCGGAAGCTTTGCCGCCTCTTGTTGCAGGCATTACGCTTACTATTATCAATCTTATCGGGTATTCGGCAATGGCGGGTGCAATCGGCGGCGGCGGTCTCGGCGATTTGGCAATCCGGTACGGGTATCAGCGGTTCCGCAGCGATATTATGCTGGCAGCGGTAATCGTTATCTTAGTGATGGTAGAGCTTATCCAATTTTTCGGCACAAGGCTCAGCACAGCGCTCGCAAAACGCCGGTAGGGGAAAGTGCGGGCATAGCAGACAGCGGCTTTAACTTTTCTGCAAGTTAGTGCGGCAATCTGTCATCGTGCTGCATTTGTATCCAGCTCCAACAGCGCATCCACTAAAAAGCGGTTGAGGAATAAAAGCCCCTCTTCCGTAAGATATGTCCGCTCAGGTTCGATGCGGCACTGTCCGCTTTTTTCCCAGCGGCTTAGGGTGTTGCCGATATAGGCGGTAATATCCGCACCGAACCGCCGGGAAAAGTCTCCGCGGTTAATCCCTTCCGAAAGCCGAAACCCCATCAGCAATACTTCTTCCAAAAAGGTCTTTCGACTGATGCGCTCGTATGTATATACCGATGTGCGGTCGGGTGCTGTCATCCAGCGTCCGATATCTTTTATTCCTTCAAACCGTTCCGCTGCGGTAAAGCCACCGCTCGTATCTTCGTGTACGAGGGTGCCGCATGCAGCAGGGCCGATGCCGGCATACGGTTCCATCTTCCAATAGATTTGGTTGTGAACGGATCGGTGTTTATCTCGGTACGAAAAATTCGACACTTCATATCGGACGTACCCGTTTGCGGCGAGGAGTGTGGTGTTTTGCTGTAAAAGCTCCGAAATAAAATCTTCGCGGGTTTCCGGAAGCGGTTCGCTGCTGCAAAGTCCGTAGAGGGAAAGGTGTTCGATGCGGTAGTCTATCAGCCGCCGGACATCGTCGGAAAGGCTTTGTGCGGTTTGTCCGGTTAACCCTGCAATTAAGTCGCAGGAAAGCTTGCCGTGCCATCGGCTTTTGATAGCCTCCAAGGCTTGTATTGTTTTTTCCTTTGAACCGCGCCGCCCGTTTGCAGCCAGTACGGTATTGTCAAAAGACTGTACGCCGATGGAAAGCCGGTTAATTCCGCCTTCGCTGCAGGCTGCAAGCCATTCTTCGTGAATGTCTTCGGGATTCGCTTCTATTGTGAATTCTTCAACCGGCAGCATCTGTCCCTCGCGGATGCCGGCGGCAAGGGAGCGTATATCGCCGGGGTGCAGCAGCGAAGGAGTTCCGCCGCCGATATAGATTGTTCTCCATGCTTCAATAGCATAGCGTTCTTTAAAAAAACGGATATCCTGCAGCAGCCGTTCGATAAAGTGAGGATTAGGATGATATGGGTGAAAGCCTGTCTGTTGCGCTATCGAATGCTGGGTTAACGAGTAAAAGTCGCAGTACCGGCATTTTTGTGTACAAAAAGGAATATGGATGTAAAGACCGGAAGGCTTCACGATTACCGATTTAGTTTAAAAAATTGAAATATGGGAGAACGGCCAGTAGCGCATCAATATATGCCCCTTAATCTGTGTAGCCGCCTGTAACGGTCCCCAAAGACGGGAATCGCTTGAGGCTATCCGGTTATCGCACAATACGAAATATTCCCCCTCTTTGAGTGTGATTTCCGGGTATGAGCCCGAAAACGGCAGCGACGTATCCCAGTTTTCCGGAAGGTTTTCGATTTTAACGTTATAGTCGTTGTCGGCTACTTCAAACTCGGTTAAGAAATGCCCGCCGTTTTTTGTTTTAATATGCAGTACAAACCCTTCCATATATACCGTATCGCCGGGAATGCCGACAACCCGCCTGATAAATGGTTTTGCTTGCGACGGCTGATGGGCGGCAAACGGATTAATGAGCTGAAAGGTAAAGAATGTAATGATTTTTTGCGCTGTTCTTTCAAAAAAATTTTGATGAGGCCTTGCAATCGGTTCGACTGTTACGAGCGTTCCCCGCTCAATATCTTTTTGAGCCGAATAAAAAGGGGCGGTGATAATCATATCCCCGGAGGAAAAAGTCGGCTGCATCGTATCGGCTTGAATGCGGTAGGTGGTGATAATATATGAGCTGATAAGCTGATATATTATGAAAATTAAGAAAATAATAAAAAAAATACGGAGAGTTTTAAACCGCTTTTCCCGCCGTTCAGTATATGAAGTAAATTTGTACCGTTGAAAAAACATAAAAAACCTATTTTATCATCAAAATCGGCATATTCCCGCATAAAGGATGCCGTCCCATCTTTTGGGAATACAGTATCATTTTGCCTCTACGTTGACAAGTATTTTCAGATGAATATAATAGGTTCAATGGACGGAGAGCCGATAAAAATTATCGCAAAGAACAAAAAAGCGCATTTTGACTATTCTATTGAAGAAACAATAGAGTGCGGCATTGCGCTGCAAGGCACCGAAATTAAATCGGTTCGGGACGGGCGAATTTCATTTCCCGACTCGTTTGCCGAAATTATACGGAATGAGGTGTGGCTGAAGAATTTTCATATTTCGGAATATGTTTACTCTTCGATATTTAACCATGATCCCGACCGTCCTAAAAAACTGCTGCTGCATAAAGATGAAATTAAACGGTTAACCCGAAAAACGGAGGAAAAGGGATACACGCTTATTCCTCTTGAATTTTATTTAAAACGGGGACGCATTAAGGTCATGCTTGGCATCTGTAAAGGTAAAAAGCAGTTTGATAAGCGAGCCGATATAAAGGAGCGGGATATTAAGCGGGATATGCAACGGGAACTGCACCTAAAAAACAGGTGATAACAAGCATGAAACACGGAAGAAAAAAGGCGTCATATATAGCGCTTCTACTGCTTATCAGCCTACCGGCGATGCTTTCGGCAATACCGGGGGTTGCCGTTTATCAGTTACAAGCTCCGGCAATACCTGAGCAAACCGCCCAAACAGTCGATAATCTCGTCTTTTCGTTTATTAAAGAACTTAAAACATATACAATCTTTGACCTACGCAAGGAGCCCGTACCGGCGGATTTCCCCGCGGATACCGCTATCGATTATATTTTCTTCGGTGTATTGGAAGAAGTTCCTGAAGGGCTTAAACTTGAACTTATTTTAAAGGGAAGAAAGGATCAGTTTACCCGTATTATTTCAAAAGTATACGGTAGTATTAACAAAATCCTGCTCGATTCCCGGCTTTTGGTGTTTAACCTCTTTGATTTTTCGGTGCCGTTGGAACAAATTGCAAGCACTGCGCCTCAGAGCGAACCTGCCGCCGAATTCGGATATGTCGAAACCGTTGATTCGCTTGCCGGTTCATGGAAGGGTGAGCCGGGACTTGACCGTGTGATGATTTTGCGCGGCGGCCGCGGTATGGCGGTGTTTTCAAGCGGCGTATCCGTGTCACTTGAGTTAAAAATAGATAACGGATACTTGCTGGTAACGCAGAAAGGAAGTTTGCAGCCGCGTCAATTTCTTAATTTACCGGATGCAATTGCACAGCAGGCAGTTCAGCAAACCAATCCTCCTCAGTGGCGGTTTTTGGTATCGCCCGATAAAAAAATTCTTTCAGGCACAAAGGTCGATGCGCAGATCCAATACAATGAGACGGCTATTATCAGCGTTAAATACGGTACTGCAACGGTCGAATGGCTGCGCGATTAAGTTCCCATGAATTACGATGATGAAACGGAAGAGCGGGTATACCACCGCCTTAATGCCGATAAAATAGCCGGCTACCTTGAAGAAACCGGCAGTTTTGCGTCTTTTTTTGACCGTTATGAAGAGCGTCCTCCTCAGCTTGATCTTACCCGTGCTATAACCCATTGTTTTAACGACAGCGCTATCGGGGTGTTTGAAGCGGGAACCGGTGTCGGAAAGAGTTTGGCATATTTGCTGCCCGCCTTTGAATGGGCGCTTGCCAACAAAGTCAGAATAGTTATATCAACCGGTACTATAAACTTACAGCATCAGTTAATCGATAAGGATGTCCCCGACGCCTTAAAAATACTCGGCGAAAGACCCGAACAGCCTCAGGCGGTTCTCATTAAGGGGCGGCAGAATTATCTGTGTTTGCGGCGGCTCGTGCAGACGATACAGGAGCCGGATCTTTTTAATCAAGAGGCGGAAGAGCTTGCAGCCATCCAAAAATGGGCGCAGACATGCGAAGACGGCGCACGATCCGCCCTTCCGTTTATGCCGGCGGCGGGGCTGTGGGCAAAGATTTGCTCCGAATCGGATAACTGCCTTGGCCAGCGCTGCCCCTTTTATACCGACTGTTTTGTAATGAAGCTGCGTAAAAAGGCGGAAAAAGCGGCGCTCTTAATTGTAAATCATCATCTGCTCTTTGCAGACCTTGCCAGTAGAAAGGAAGGGGCTGGCTATGCTTCTACCGCCGTCTTGCCGCCGTTTAATGCGGTTATCTTTGACGAAGCGCACACGATTGAAGAGGCGGCAAGCGGATTTTTTTCGCGTACTTTTTCCCGCTATGACCTTACCCGCAGCATTACAACGCTTTCGCGGACTAAAAAAGGAAAGGCCGCCGGCTGCCTCGAAAAAATTACAGCCGTATCGACGAAAGCCGAGTTGATGCCTGCTATTCTCGATGCACTTGCCAAAATGCAGTCCTCTTATTCCGCATTGGAGGCGCAGGCGCTTTCGTTCTGCGGAAATGTCGGCAGCCTCAGTTTTACACAGGTGCCGGCATCGAAGACAGCGGCCTTGCTTACCGCCTGCAAGGATTTTTATGCGGAGCTGAATATCCTTAACGTCAAGCTGGCGGTGCTGATTACCAATGCCGAACCCGATGAAGGTTCTCCGTATGAAGAAGCTGTCCGTGAGGGTTCGATTGCGCTTCATCGTTTACAGGAAATTTCCGAAACGCTCGAAAACTTCTTCCGCTGGAAGGAGCTGCCCGATTATGTCTTTTGGGTAGAAAAGTATCAAAGCGCCGCAGGCGAAGTTCCGTATTTTAACCAAACGCCGGTTGATATGTCGGGTTTACTGAGGCAGGCGGTGTTTACGCCCTTCGATACCGTCATTGCGCTTTCCGCAACGCTGAAAATCGGCACAAGCTTTTCGTATTGGCTGGGGAGAGTAGGGCTGCACTCTTTTTCGGATAAACCTGTTCGCACGGGTACCTTTGAATCCCCTTTCCCCTACGATAAAAATGTATTGCTCAATATTCCGACCGATGCGCCGGCCCCCGACGACGAGCAATTTCAGCAATTCGTAAACACCGCCGTTACTAAATTGATCGAGATGACCGGAGGAAAAACACTCGTTCTGTTTACTTCTTACGAGTCGTTAAAACAAACCTGTGCACACGCCCGCAAGCAGCTTCCCGATATGGAGCTTTTGCAGCAAGGTGAGGACGACCGGAGTCGCCTCTTACAAACCTTTAAGGAACACATAGACAGCAGCTTGTTTGCAACCGCATCGTTTTGGGCGGGAATCGACGTACCGGGAGAGGCGCTCAGTCATGTTATTTTGGTTAAACTTCCCTTTGCCGTTCCGAGCGCTCCGCTTTTCCGCGCCCGTGCGGATGCCATCGAAAAGAGAGGCGGCAGCTCGTTTATGCAGTTGAGCGTCCCCGAAGCGGTTGTGCAATTCCGGCAGGGGTTCGGCCGGCTGATGCGTTCGCAGACCGACCGCGGCATTGTAACGCTGCTCGACAAACGGGCTCTTGTGAAGCAGTACGGCAGAATATTTATAGACAGTATCCCGCCGACAAAACAATGCTTTGCATCTTTGCAAGAAATAGTATATACTATCGAAAACTTTTTGTATTGACGGAGTTCCCATGCTTGGAATTTTTTGCATAATATGCTGTATCGGCGCGATAGCAGGATGGGCCTTATTAAACCGTGTTTTTTATGCCGTTTACCGCCCGTGGTGTAAAAAAATCAATATACATATTTCAACCGTTATAGCTCATCGTATTTTTTCAATTTTTGCCGCTTATTTGAATTTCCGCTTTAAAGGCGATTATACTCTCGTACCGCAGCTGCCGGAACAATATTTGCTGATTTCCAATCACCAAAGCATACTCGATATTGTCGTATATATGAACTACCTTGGCGGTAAGCGGGTGCGCTTTGTTGCAAAAAAGGAACTTGCAGATTACGTGCCCTTGGTTTCCGTTATGCTGAAAAGCGACGAGCACTGCATTGTACAGCGCACCGGCAGTCCGAGTCAGGCGATGCAGGCAATGGATTTATTTGCACAGCGGGTAATACGTAATGATTGGATACCCATCCTCTTTCCCGAAGGTACCCGATCGAAGAACGGCGAGGTCGGAACCTTTCATTCTGCAGGCTTTAGGCGGTTTTTGTCGAAGGCGCCGATGCCGGTGGTTGTCGCTGCGGTGGACGGAGGGTGGAACATTTCTTCGATAACGAGGCTTGCAACGAACTTGCGCGGAGGTGCATACCGGGTAAAAGCCCTTAAAATATATCCTGCGCCTACCACAAAAGAAGCGCAACTAAAAGTTTTGGCAGAAGGCAAAGAACTGATACAAGAACAGCTTCAGCGTTGGCGGGAACAAAAGAATTAATTGCCGATAGTGTTTACCGTTCAATAACCTTACATGGAAAACTTCTTTTTCATCTGTGCAAACATCTTGGCGATGTCTTCTTCCTCCGGTTCCGTTTCCGGCTCATGGTACTGCACCAGCTCCGCAGGAATTTCTTCCAAGAACGGCGAGGGGCTGCACTCCAACAAACCAGCCTGCCTGCGCCGAGTCCGGCAGCTCGTAATGATCAGCTTGTCGCGGGCACGGGTAATGGCGACATAGAACAGGCGGCGCTCTTCTTCCACATCTCCCGCATTTTCTTCCATACTACGGGCATGGGGGATAATGCCTTCCTCAGCGCCTGCAATAAACACCACCGGGAACTCCAACCCCTTCGCTGCGTGAATGGTCATGATATTCACCTCGCCGGTATCTTCCTCATTTTGATCATCGCGGCTCAACAGTGTGATGCGATTGAGGTAGGTATACAGCGAAGGGTCAAAGTTGTCAGGGTTTGTCTCCCACGTATCGATAGACTGCAAAAGGCTTTCGATATTCAAAAACTTAAAGCGCGCTGCTTTTTCGTTTTTCTGAAATTCCTGCGTCAGATAATCAAAATACTGAATGCGCTCCACGAGTTTCCGCACCTTGTTTGCCAAGCCCTTTCCCGAAAGCAGCTGTTTCCGCTCGGAACTTATCAGCTCAACAAATTCCTCCAAATCGGCAAGGCTCTTTTCGCGGAAGTCATCAGGCGGACGCTCAAGCAGCGCATGAATCGCCATGCGGATAGAGCACTCCTTTTCCGTTGCGATTGCGGAGAGCACTTCCAGTGTTTTCTTCCCAATGCCGCGCCGCGGTGTGTTGATAATCCGCAAGAGGTTAATATCATCGTCGGGATTCGCAATCACCCTCAGATAGCTGATAATGTCTTTAATTTCTTTGCGCTGAAAAAAGCTCGTGCCGCCGGACATTCGGTACGGAATGTTGGCATCAAGAAAGGCTTCTTCAATCGCGCGTCCCAAGCCGTTGGTGCGGATCAAAACGCCGAAGTCCGCATAGCTCCGGTTCTCGCGCATCTTCTCCGTAAGGATAGTGTCCGCAATAAAATCCGCCTCTGCCGCCTCATTCTCCGGGATAAAAATTTCGATGGGCTTACCGGAGCCGTTCCCCGACCACAGCGCTTTTTCCTTCCGATTAGTGTTGTGCGAAATCACTCCGTTCGCAGCCGCTAAAATCGTACCGGTGGAACGGTAATTTTGCTCAAGCTTAATCTCCACCAGATGCGGAAAGTCCTTTTCAAACAGGCGGATATTTTCGTAATTCGCCCCCCGCCACGAATAAATAGACTGATCATCATCACCGACCACGCAGACATTATCATCCGCAATCAAATGCATCATCTGATACTGCTGAATACTCGTGTCCTGAAACTCATCCACCATCACATACCGGTAGCGGTTCTTGTACACCGCAAGCACATCGGGATGTTCGGTAAAAAGTTTAATCGGCAGCATAATCAAATCGTCAAAATCCACCGCATTGAATAGCTTGAGCCCCGCCTGATATTCGTTGTACAGCGGACGATACACCGCCGTCTGCGCCGTAAAGTTTTTCTGCCCCGTCTTTATCTGAGAAAACAACGTCCCCACTCCGTACACATCGAGCGTTTCCGTCGAAATTTTCAGTTCCTTTGCCGACTCCTTAATCAGCTGATTGCGGTCTACCTCATCGTAAATGCTAAAATTCTGCCGCCATCCCAGCCGGTCAATATATTCCCGCAGGATTTTCACCCCCAGCGCATGAAAAGTACTAATCGTTAAATTCTGTAACTTCTTACCCGTCAGCTCTTTAATCCGCTGCTCCATCTCCCGCGCCGCCTTGTTCGTAAAGGTCAACGCCAAAATCTGCGACTGCGGAATCCCGCTTTCCAGCATATGCGCAATCCTAAACGTAATCACACGCGTCTTCCCCGACCCCGCCCCCGCAATAATCAGCACCGGCCCGTTAATCGTGTTGACCGCCTTCGCCTGCTCAGGATTCAAATTTTCCGTATTCATAAGACTGGGGAGTATAGCATAAAAAAAGAGAAAAAGGAACGGAAGAGTTAGGGCTTTTTGTTCGTTTAGTCGGTTATTTGGTGGGGGAAGTCTCCCCCTGCGCTCCATAAAAGTACGCCTTTTCTGTAATATCCGGGTAACGTTTTTCCGCTGCGCTGCAAAAGTTACTACTGTGTAGAACAAGCGGCGCACTTGTTATTGCGCTACCCCCTCGTCAAAAGTGTACATCCATGTTGCTTCTGAATTGACATCCTTGTCAATTTTTGAACGCGAGTTTCAGCTCAATACCGCCATGGATGGCAGAAAAATTATGAAATCTTTATTCCATTGCAAAAGAAGATCCATTATTACAGCATATTGATGATAATCTTGAATTAGTTCATGATGGAGAAATGACTTGGGAAGTTTTTGTAGACGAAACAGTTATAGATTTAAATAGTATGAAAATGAATAATATTACTCTGAATTACCTATTTTAATCTAAAAAGCATTATGATAGTATAATGGAAACCAATAAATTATAATTACAAAAGGAGGAACTTCCCCAATGTCTTATGAAACAGTTATTAATCAAGTAAAAATGCTGCCGGAGCCGCTATTGGTGTCAGTGTCAGCTTTTATTAAATTGCTTGAAGCAGAGCAAAATTGTGGGGTTACGGAAAATTATACTAAGCAAACAAAACCGAAAGATAAGCAAGCATTCTTTGCGTTAGCAGGGAAAATCCATCTGGATCAAGATGCAGTAACCGAATTACGCGAGGCAAGTTTGATATGATTCTGGTAGATACAAATATTATCATCGATTTTTGGAATAATCCTACAGCTGCTTCCGCAAAAATATTTTCTGAGAATGATATTGCACTTTGCGGTGTTATCAAAACAGAACTTTTACGCGGAAGTAAATCTGCGAATGACTTTGTACAAATACAAACAACTCTCGAAGATTTTTATTATCTGAATTTTGTAGAAAATGATTGGATTGCACTTGCAAAACAGTTTATAACGCTTAAGAAAAATGGACTTGTAGTTCCGTTTCAAGATGCTATAATTGCGTTTCTTGCAATAAAATATGATTGCGAAGTCTGGACAAATGATAAACATTTTAAATTGATGCAAAAGGTTCTTCCTGAACTTAAACTTTTATTGATAAGCAGATAAATAAGGCCGTATACCATCTCTAAAAAACCTCAGTTTTTAGAGATGCCTTCTAGTATTTATTATATAAGCCTTTTTTGATTTCTTTTAAAAGGAGATAAAAAAGCGAATTTTAGCCACTATAAAGGTGCCTGCTAGGAAGTTTGGTTTTCTTATTCCAGCGGAGCACCCTCTTTCCACGATTCAAAAATATACTCACGGGATTGATAAAAAAAATCCGTATTATAATTTGAAATTGCTCCGTCAATCCATGACGAATAAACGGAGACCAATGTGTCAATAATAAAATCAAGAGAGTTGTTCTCTGCACAAATATCTTCAATAAGGCGTTCGTATACTGCGCCGATTGTCCAATAATCCGGAACTGCATAACGGCACCGTAAAACATTATCAAAGTCTCCAGATGTTATATTATAAATGGATATAACTTCATCGGCAATTTTTTCAATCGGTTCGCAATGAAGCGCGTCTGCATCTTTATACAGTCTTTTTATATTGTTTTTCCCAAGTTGATTTACCAGTTTTGACCGTTCAATTTTGCAGAGGCGGCCGATATATTCCAAAAGACTGCACACATAAAATAACGAACTATTATTTTTCATCATATACCTCGTAAGCCGTCTTGAAAGTCAATGTCTCCAATGCTCGCGCTGTATGAAAACTTATCTGATGGGTAGGCTTTTTGAACTTTGCAAGTTCCCAAAATGCAGATCGGGAGATTTTACCATCAATGAAATCCTGAATATAATTGAAGATAGTATCGTTCGCCATAGGGCCTTCCACTATGTCATAATCATGAGATTTTCCTCTCCGGCAATCAATGATAAAATCAAGCCATTCTTCTGTCATCTCCGGAAAGTTCAACATTTTGAGAGAGAAATTCTGAACATATTCATATTCGTTCACTATCCCTTTTCCGGAGAATCTCACTGCCCATCTTTTGGCCTGCTCGCGCATGAGCGTACAATAAAACCCAAAGTAAAAGTCTTTACTATACCGGAGAATGCGGATTTCCGGGGTTTTTACAACTTCCCTGCTTCCGTGATACAGTATCATAAAACAGTTTCCTTAAAATTCGACAGCCGAACAAAATATCAATTTTGGAGGCGGGCGAATTGGTACGCGGTAGCGCACACGTCAATAAGCGATGTTTGCCGAACGGCAAACTCGACGGTTAACGAGGCAGCCTTATTTTGCTGCAGAAGTTATACCTTCCCTTTCTAAGTATTATAATTGAGATTTGTCTTTCTGAAAACATACTGTATTATCTGTAAAAAGGAAAGGTATCCCCATGATGGTATCTTACTTTCTGCTGGTATGTGCTGAAACTAATCTATAACTTCATTGTCTAATAAAATGGTAATCTTTTTAGGCGATCGGCAGAGGGGTTTCTTATACCATATTTTGATGATATAGCTATAATTAGTGCCGAGTAGGTTTATTATTCAGGAGGATAGCATTATGAGCAACCCATTAGTATTCATTTTAGAAAAAGCAGACCTTGCAGGGTTTCAAAAAGAATTGGAGAAAACGCAGCAATCAGCATTAGATATCCGTCTTGACGGTGTTAATCTTTTTACCGCGATTATTTTGTGTAATGCGCCGATCGATACAAAATTGAAACTATTTACGGCTGCTAAACGGCGGTACCTTACCGAGCATGATGATATTCAGCGGTATATCGATGAAAAACTTGAAGCAATGACACCCGGCATGAAAGAGCCGATAATCTGTAAAGCGATACCGTTTATGTGTCGGCATTTACCTTTTATGGATATCGAAACGCTATTGACCGGATTAAAACAAGAAGGCGTTGTTTTATCAGAAGAAGATAAAACAGTAATCAAAGATCACTCTGTAGCGCATAATCAATTTGCGCAAGAACGGATTAAAGATTTCTTTGAGCAGTTATAGCAGTATATAAAGTATCTACACGTAGAAGCATCCTGAACCACTGCTGGGACTGCCCGCAACGCCCCGTCTTTATTCGTGCGGAGAAGAGAATAGATATGCTATGCGCCCTGATCAGAATTGTAATTGAAAAAACCGTACCATAATTATGCGGTACGAGCGTATTTTAATAAAATTACAATGCTATTTGCAGCCTTTGTTTTAATGCGTTTTGCAACTCCTGTGAAAAATTGAGGTTTGCATTTTCCGCCGCCTCTGCAAGCCATGCCGGTAGCGTTACATTTTTACGAATACTTTTGTCTTGTATCAAATATTTCTTATCGGTTTTTATAAGAGTAACGAAATCAGCATCTTGCGGTTTTGTTATATTTTCAATTTCCGTAGCTGCCGGTAACGTTTCACCATCTTGCAGCATAAGATACACTCTTCCCGTTAATGCTTCCTCAGCCATTAGTAAGGCTTCTTGTAAAGTAGAGCCGCCGGTCGCCAGTTCTAAATCTTTGAAAACAACTGAATAACCGTCATCATCTTTATAGAAAAATGCAGGGTATATATACATTCTTTACTCCTTTAAGCCTGCTTGTTTCAAAATACTATTTACAACATAAAGGTAGAGCATATATAATGCACCGCCCGTTAAAAAGAAAGGTTTAATTGCAGGGATCGTTTCATAGAGAATTGAAGAAAACACTGCACAGCACAGCATAAGGCATAAAAAACCAATCAAACATCCGAAAACGAAGAGAACTCCTTTGCGGAAGCCATATTTGCTGGAATACATCATTGCGGCAATATTATTCGGTCCCGGAGTAATCGAAGTAAAAAATACAAAACTAAAAAAGGCAATGTAATTCATAGCTGGCTCCTGTTGTATTTGCGGATAGCTGCATATATTGTTATCCTAGCAGGCATCTTCTATATTATATATCACCGGAGGCAAAACAGCTTGAAAAATCACTTTTTTTTTGATTCATAATTGTCATACGATAGGGAAATAGCGGGGAGGAGCTGCCGTTTAGGCAAAAAAAAACCGCTCCAGGAGTATGCAAGATGGAGCGGTTTTAAAATAGAGTATAAATCATTCACACTTATCAATACTTTTACGAACGCCTTTGACTTATAACGACCTCCTTACAAGGAACTTCTTGTATGATTATATGTTAGCAAAAGATTACATTTATGTCAAGCAGATATAACAAAAAAGTAAAATAATTTCAGTTTTCCAAAAACGATTTCAATTCGCTAGCCCTATCGATGAGATTATGCTATAACACATATATGGAGGGAATTATGGCAGATGAATTCAGCTATGAAATTACGCAAAAATATGGGATTCTTTCTACTTCAAAAAGCGGATGGACGATGGAATTAAACTCGGTGGCATGGAACGGGCGCAGCCCCAAATACGACCTCCGCAGTTGGTCTCCCGATCACGAAAAAATGGGAAAAGGGGTTACGCTCACTACGGAAGAACTGACCGCGCTTAAAGCGCTATTGAACGGTATGCAGCTGTAACATCTTCCCTATAAAGAACCTCAAAAGCGAGCGGAGCTTTCAGAGGTTCTCCCGACTCAACAATCTCAAAAACATCTATTCTAAGGTAGAAAAGTGCATTAAAGCCGTTTTTGCCTCGTCGCCGGTTTTTTCAATCATTGATGAAAAGTCAACCAGCGAGGTATAGATAGCGTCCGTTTGCAAGTGGATTTTTTCAAAGGATTGGTCAAGTTCATCACTGGTGGCTCCAATGCCCGTAATGACGGTTACTACTTGTTTTATGGTTCCGCCGATATCGTGAGAGCTTTCCAATGCAGCAGCCGCAAGCCGGCTCAGTTCTTCCGCAACAACGGCAAAGCCTTTACCGGCATCACCGGCATGCGCAGCTTCGATCGCTGCATTCATACTGAGCATCTTTGTTTGTTCTGCAATACTTTCGATAATTTCAGACATTTCTTGAATTTTTGAAACGTTTTGGATGATAAACTGCAGATGCTCATGGGTTGTTTTGAACAGCTGATGGCCGGTTTTAAATGTTTCCACCAACTTTTTTGCCGTTTCAGAATCAGTACGGTGATTTTCAGCGGTTTGCTGTACCGAAGAAAGAACCTCTTTCATCTGAGCTGCCGATTGACGGTATCCGGCGCCTTCTTTTTCGGCTGCAGCCTGCATATTTTTATAGGTTGTTTGCAGATCGGTATGTTTCTTTTCCAGTAAATCATAGCTGCGTTGCAGATCGGCGATGTTTTGCTCCAGCTGCGTATTCCGTTCTATAAGCTCAGCCTTTTTTTCGGTAAAACCGGCATCTTTTACATCGGAGTGCATATTTAAATGAGAAGGATGAGAAGTTCTTTCGGTGCCTGCATAGTTATTCGATATTCCCATCGATGTCGGTATTCCCGCTTCATGGCTTCCGTCCGCATCGAGTAATTCTATGCCCGCTTCCTTTTCCTTAGCATATAACCCGGTATATAATCCGTTGCTGCCGGCTCTATTTTGTGCCGAATTGAAACCGATAGGACGTCCCGATTCGGCAGTATCGGTTTTAGGCCCTGCCTTGAGCACAATTTTCTTTTTTGCATTACGGGCGAGTAAGATTGTATAGACTGTTTGTATCAATGCCCATGTTACAAAAAGCCCCAGCAGCCATGTTACCGAAATCAGTATCCCTGAAAGAATTGTTGCCTGTTTCCGATAGCGAACGGCAGCACTGTGTAATGCGTTATACACCGTTTCAAAATTATTAACATGCGTCCCGAGCAGCACTTCAATAGCGTCCAGTTTTGTTTGATCAAACGGTTTCGGCTTTGCCGCGCCGAGCTGATTATAATCGTTAATTAAGTTGGTATATTCCGCATTTATTGAACGGGCTGAATCAAAATAACCCGCAAGACTGTTGCGCAGCGCCGCATCATTCTTCATATATTTTTCTGCGGCATATTCTACGGCAATCAGTGTAGGTTCATGTTGACTTAATGAGTTGATAACGGAGGAGGGAATATGCGTGTCGGCTATGCCGTAACGATAAATAACGCCGCGGATATAAAGCATATTACGTTCATAACTTGCGAGCTGCACAATCTGATATTCAAGCACATCCGCCGGTTTTGACATTTGCATAAAAGTTCCGGCAGCGATGAGCAGTAATAGCACCAGTATGCCCGATAAAATCCCGATTTTCAGTTTTATGTTCACAACAATATCCCTCAGCATAAGTATCGGAACATAATACGTTATTGATTAAAGAAAACTGATGTGGAGGGAGTTTGTCGGTTGTTTCAGCACTGATGTAACGGTCGTTTTGACGGGCAAGCGTATTGCCTTGTTTTCCAACCGTATAGCGGATAGACGGCTTTACACTATCTACAAGAACACTGCCGTTTACCGTCCAGCATACACTGGAGTAACCTACACAGGAGTCTGATTTATCTCCGCCTTGTACCCACAGCTCAATTTCGGTATGTTCAGGTACAATACTTTGATGTGGAATAAGAGCACCGGAAGCTGTGCGGCAGATCAGTTCCTTTTCATCATACTGTATTTCTATAGCTGCGAGTCCGTGAAATGCCTGTAGTAAAAGCCGGTATAACTCGTTATAGCTTCCGTAACTGCCTGCCGGATGATAGTAATCGATGACATACACCGGTTTACCGCCAATAAGCACCGTGTAAACCCGCTCGCCTACCTGCTGCACATTTGACGGATAGATATACCGGCTCTGCTCAAAGGTGCCGGCACAGTACAGTATCTCCGGAGCCTGACAAAGACTGTCGGTTATTTCGGTTTGAAAACCCGTTATATAAATAAAAAAGTTTGACAATTGCTAAGTACCCATGCAATAATAATAAAATAATGTAGATAAAAAAAAATTGATTAAGGAGGAAGCTCTATGCGAAAGATTCTCTGTATTCTGTGCGGACTGGTGATGTCAGCTGCACTGTTTGCGGAACTCGGCGCACCGAATTCGCTCGAAAGTGCCTTAACAAGCGGCGTATTCGATAATGAATTCGACACCCAGTTTACCCCGAATGCAGACTTCGGTACCTATGACCAGCATTTTATTTACGGCGGTTTAGGCAATCCGTTTGCAGGAAAGGACGCGGCAGATAAGACATCATCGCGCTCAGGAATACAGGCATGGACAAAACAACTGTTTGATGCGGAAGGTCCGATGAGGTTCGGCTATTATATGCCGGGCAAATTACCGATGTCCTTTTTTGCATCCTTCGGTGCAGGCGTTGTTGATAATTTGGGTAATTACAGCAAACTTATTACAGAGCGCCCCAAGGCAAAAACCGAAACCGAATGGACGGACGAAAGCCGTACACAGTTGGTATCTGTTACACAGACGGGATATTACCTAAAGCCCTTGTTTGAAAAGAGCCGTTTCAATTTTCAATACTTAATCGGCGTCGGTACAGGGTTGAATTTGGTAACCGGTTTGCAGTTTGAGTACGAACGCGGAAATTGGCAAACAGGTTCTACTCCCCATAGCGGCGGAAATTGGCAGTGGTGGGACAATGCCTATACTAAGGTTACCCGCAACAATGCCGATGACGCGGCGCTCAGTTATACCGAAAACAAGAAAGGTTTGGATGCAAGCGTTGCACCGAGCATTATCGACACCTCGTCGCTATTGAATAACCTACGTATTGCACCCTACAAGGCAGCAGCTTCAACAGGCGATGCCTTTACCATTAAGATTCCCGTTGCATTTTCTCTGGCAGGCTTAAATCACGTTGCTGCCCTATCCGTTAAAACCGATTTGGAAAATGCCGGCGGCGCGTATTACTTTAAACAGAACGGTGAAGAAAAGAACTATACCTCAACTATCACCAATCTTAAAAACGAAATACGCGGCGAATACGGTATCGAAATTCCTGCAGCAGACCGCGACAGCGATAGCTGGTCGGTAAACGCCGGTATCGAGTTTGACATAAAAACGAAGATGGAGCGCTGGAATTACAATTACACAGCCTCCGGCGTAAATGTTACCGGTAAGTATGCTGCCGATCAAAAGCCCGCCTTTGCTTTTAAGTTTGATGTGACAGGTGCCCGTATGTTAAAGTTTGTTTCTCCTCAGCGGTCAATACGCTTTAACATCAAACCTACCCTTAAATTTGAAGTAATAACCGGAATGGCTAAAAGACGTATTGCCGGACATGATTTCCGTGACGAAGGTTATGATACCACAGTAACTGCATCGGGCAGCGTAAACGGAACTAAGGTAACACACAGCAGAATTACCAAAGGTGAAAGAGGAACAGCTATAATAAGAACCGAATTTACATCTACCGCTTCCGTCCCGATGGGGCTTAAAATTTTACCGGAAGGTTGGAAAGTCGGATTCTTACTGGGTGCAACACCGGAGTTCTGGTATAAGGTAACAACGGCTTTCGATGATTCAAGCAAATATCAAAATCCTTCTATAACAGAACAAAATACCGTGAACGGAGCCGATGACGGAACCGGTTATACCAACGAAGCAAAATATCCCGGTAATATTGCGATAGGCGAATCGCTTAATACCGACTATACGTGGGGCTTTTCGGAAAGGCACACAATCGGGTTAACCGTACCGTTTGAAGGAGGCGCTCATCTGGATATCAGGGTTAACGGCAACTTGTTGGATATTGAAGGCTTTGCGGTTCAGGCATTTATCCCGCTTGGTACCGGTAGAAAAACCGCTGCTGCAGAATAGCAGAGCGTAATAGAGGATAACGCGCCGCTATCGGCGTACAAAAAACGGCTCGTATAAAAGAGTTAACATACCCTAAGGAGGTAAGATTATGAAGAAATATGTCGCAGGTATAGGGTTGCTGCTTGCCGCCCTTATTTTATTCGGTTGTAAAAATCCGCCTGTTCAGACACTCGGTAACATTTCAGCGCACGAAACTGTCACAGTGACTAAAGATGAGTTTGATGGCGCTTCTTATAAATTTAAATCGGGATGGACGGCCACTACCACCCCCGCTTCCGACATCACGCACATACAGGTTTATGCGGTGCGTGCAGATTCTATCGAAAAATCAGAAGCGGTAAGTAAAGTATTTAGCGACGGGTACTATGTCGACGACACAGCTGCTGACGGTACTATCGCTGCATCTGCGGTTAAAGCAGCGGTCGGTAATGGGGCTGCCGTCGGCGACAGCTTTTACATTGGGTATCGTTTGGTAAAAACAGCAAATAATGAAATCAAACGGAGTAAGATTGTTGCGGTAAAGATCGAAGCTGCCAGCCGGCACTATGTAACGGTAGACACCGCAGAGCTCAAGTATATATTCAAGAAGTGGTATCTTATTGCTACGGTAAAGGGTAACTATCCGTCGTTAAAGGCCACACTCAAGCTTGGCAGCAATGAAGCAGCTGCAGCTGTCGGCGAATCGAAAAAAGGTGTTGTAACGGATGATGGTTCCGGTAACTATACTACTACCTTTACATGGGAAGTTCCGCAGGATAAACTTACTTCCGGTATACCGGTGCATGCGTTGTTCTCGTTTACGGATGTAGAGTATGGCGACGTGGCTGCAAATTCCGATACGGTAGTGCGCGTAAAGGGCGGCAATGTACTTAATTCTAACAATCCTACTACTGACGATTGGGAGTTTAAAACCTCGGTACTGCAGGACGGTAATTCGGTACCCAACGTTAAGCTTCTAAGCGTTGCCAATCCGGCGGTTCCTTCGGCCAAACCGGTAATTACCATTGCTAATTTAGTAAAAGCTTTTGATGATGTTGATGATACAATCGATGTGAAAAACCTTACCTACAGCTATGCTTTTAGCACCGTTGCAAACAAAGCAGAGCTCCCTGCAGAGACAAAATGGAAGATCACAACGCCGACCGGAAATACTTTTACGGTTACACCGGATGAGAACTTGGATTATAACCAAACCTATTACCTCCATCTCAAGGTAAAATATACTGAAGAGAGCACGGCAGAGCCTAAAACCGTTAAAACGGTAAGCGAAGAAGATTTTGAAAAGCTGGGTGCAATTCCGTCGCCTTCTTTCACAACTCCTGACGGCTTAAATACTGCGGGTTTGGTTTACGACATGAAATCTGCAAGCACAAAAATCGATGATAGTCAATATCTACTTCCCGGACATGCCGTTGGAGACGTTCCTGCAGCATTAAAGACGGATGCAGATGTGATTGGTTCTGCGTTAGACTTTGACAACGGTTCGACAATCGACTCTTATGCCGGTATGTACTACTCGCAGGGTGACCTGTCCTTTAAGTTCCGCTTACCCGGTGAATCTGAAATAAAAACGGATATTTTGGGCAGCACCAATGGTAAAAAATTTAAGCTGATCAACACAAACTATGAGCCTCTTTATAATTACTCGAATGCGGGAGAAGTCTCCTTGGTTGAATTTACTGCCGGAACTGTAACGGTAGCGCTCAAGTATTATGCGCCTACATATAAATCCGATAATACTGATAGAACCGGTAGCGTATCTGCAAAGTGGCAATTACACGAACAGGGAAAGGTTAACATTGTCGTAACCGCTAACGGGGATAACACTATCACTACGCTGTTTACCACATCAGGAGATAAATTACCCAATACTACTGCGCTGGACAATATAGACGGCGATAATGTAGCTAACCAAGTTACAGGAATGACATTTGATGCAGATAAGTGGGTTGCCTATCAGGATAGCCTGATTACCTTTACTAAGCAGAAAATTACGGTAAAGGTCGGCGATGCCGCTTCCTCTGAAATTACTTTGGAATATCCAAAACACAGCGATATTTGCGATGACGGCTACCGGAGCTTTAGATTAGAATCAAAATTTAATGATCTTCGTGTTAAAGACGTTAAGTATGTCGTTACAAAATAACCGTATCCGTTAAAACTATAAGCGCCTCGATATGCAATGCATACCGAGGCGCTTTTTTTATGCAGCGGTGCGTTAAACACCTCCGCCGCGGTTACCGCATATTTTCCAACAGCTTAACGATAAATTTCCACATCCGTTCGGCTGATGAAATGCTCAAATGCTCATTCGGGGTATGTACATCGTATAAATTCGGACCGAAGCTGAGAGCGTCGATATCGGGGATGGTTTTCTTGATAAGACCGCATTCAAGCCCTGCGTGGACGGCGGACACAACCGGTTCTTTGCCGGTGAGTTCCTTGTATGTTTTTACGGCAACATCTCGGGCGTGCGACTCAGGCGAGTACTCCCACGCGGGGTATTCCGACACCTTGCTGAATACACCGCCGGTACGTTCGGCGCACAACTGCAGCACTTGTACAATCTCATCTAACTCACTCTTTACCGAACTGCGTACCGAAATCGTAAACGTCAGAGTGTCCCCGTCAAGGGCGAGGATACCGTTGTTCAAGCTGGTTTGCACCAGTCCGGGAATATCCATACTCATGTATTGCACCCCGTCGGGATCCATCGTCATAAAGTCTATGATGCCGGTGCTGACCGTCCCGTTGTACATCATCTTAGGTAAGGCCGTTGCCGGTTTTGCCGTAATGCGGATATCCTTGTCGGCGACACGGTATTCCGCTTTGATTGCCTCGGCAAGCTGTGCAATGACAGCCTGTGCGCGGGCGGCATCTTCGACGGTGATGATTGCTTCCGCCTCTTTTGCAATGGCATTATGTTTTGAACCGCCTACAATCGACACGATATGCACGGGCTGCTCCGCTTTTACTGCGGACAACACCCGGCCCAACAGCTTTATCGCGTTTGCACGCTGCTTAATAATCTCCATACCGGAATGCCCGCCGAGCAGCCCGTCGACTTTAATAGCCAATGCCTGCTCTTTTAGCGGCTCCGTTTCAATCTTAAAATCGACGTGGATATTGGCGCCGCCTGCGCAGCTGACTAAAAAGACTCCTTCCTCTTCGGAATCGACATTAAAAAGGATTCTACCTTGTAAATGATCCGCTTTTAAAGCGCGCGCTCCGTCCATGCCGACTTCTTCGTTCGTAGTAATTAATACCTCAAGCGGAGGGTGCGCAAGCGACTTTGAATCGAGGATAGCCAGCGCGTAGGCAACTGCAATACCGTCATCTCCGCCGAGTGTTGTCCGGTCGGCATGCAGATTATCTCCTTCTACAATCAGTTTGATTGGGTCTTTCAAAAAATCATGATGCGAATCGGCCGTCTTTTCGCATACCATGTCCATGTGCCCCTGCAAGATAACCGTCGGGGATTTTTCGTATCCTGCCGTCCCGGGCTTTTTGATAATGACGTTCAGCGCCTCATCTTGATATACTTCAAGCGAACGTTCTTTTGCAAAGCGTACCAAAAAATCGCTGATTGCTTTTTCGTTATTTGACCCACGCGGTACCGCCGATATTTCGGCAAACCAATGGAATACTTCTTTAGGCTGGATGTGTTCTATGCTCATATAGCGCTCCTTAGCAGGGATAAAGGTTTTCTCTAAAACATCAAAAAACGGTTTTAGAGTTCTTTCGTATATATCGATTATAGCATAGTTTTATGAATGTTACAGTAGAAGGAGTCTTTGGTATATTTTTAAGACATTTCGTATTGTATTATTGCATTTTAGGTGATACTATCAGAGCCCCTACATTGTTAATTATAATTATAGGAAGAGAGGAAGCATTATGAATAAGATTCCGGCAGTAAGAACACGGGAAGAAATTCTGTTTGACATTATGCAGACAACTTCCCGCTTATACAGTATTCGCGATAAAGATATTCTTTTGGAAAGGATATTAACCGAGGCGCGGCAGGCGCTGAATGCCGACGCCGGATCCATTTATCTAGTAGAAGGTAAACAACTGGTTATCCACTATGCGCAAAATTCAACGCTGCAAAAACGGTTAAAACCGGGAGAAAAACTGCCGTTTCATATTTTTTCATTTCCAATCAACGGTACTACTATTGCAGGATTTGCAGCATTAACCAAGCAGCTGGTCAATGAACCTGATGTCTACGCAATTTCTTCCGATAAACAGTATAAATTTGGGAGTATCAGCGATGAGGCAACCGGTTATAAAACCGTCTCTACGTTGACCATTCCGTTGATTGCTATTTCCGGCGACGTCTTGGGTGTTCTCCAGATGATTAATGCGCTCGACATACACGGCCGCATCCGCGCTTTTACCTCCGACGACGAAATGTTTCTCTCCCATTTTGCGGCAAACGCTGCGGCAACACTCATGCATGCCTCATTAACACGGGAGATGATTCTCCGTATGGTGCAAATGGCGGAATTACACGATCCGCGCGAAACGGGACTGCATGTGCATCGCGTTGCCAACTATGCAGTGGAAATTTACGACCGTTGGGCATTTAATCATAACATTCACCGGCATGAGCGGGAAAAATTCCGCGATGCTCTCAAAATTGCCGCCATGCTGCACGATGTCGGCAAAATCGGTATTTCCGATACGATACTTAAAAAGCCCGGCAAACTTACCCCCGAAGAATATCAGATTATGCAGAGCCATACATGGCGCGGTTCAAAACTGTTCTTATCGGGCAATTCGGAAGTCGATACCATGTCGCGGGATATTGCGCTGCGGCACCACGAAAATTGGGATGGAACCGGTTATCCCGGGCATATCTCGCAGGAAACGGGAGAAATAGTCAAATACAACCGCACTCATACCGCAGCGCAGGGGCTTATCGGTACGGAAATTCCGCTTGGCGCCCGTATTACCTCGCTTGCCGATGTTTACGATGCGCTTTCCTGCAAACGGGCATATAAAGAAGAATGGACCGAAGATAAAGTTTTAGAAGAGATACGGCGGCTGCGCGGCGTAAAATTCGACCCCGAAATTGCCGACGCTTTTTTTGAAATTGCACCGCGGATTAAAGAAATCAAAGAACGTTTTTCAGAAGGAGCTGCGTTTCCCGATCAAGGGCTTGGGCAAATTCCATAACTTCTTTCTTTCCGAATGCTTTTGTACGTTCGGGAGCAAGTCCGTTTACGGACAATTCATACATAAAGTTTCTAATAGACAACCGTTCACCGATATTTTCAGGCGTATATACAACGCCGCGGTCATTGATAACTTTTATATGCGCATCGACAAGCTGCTTAGCAAGGGGAATGTCGCGGGTAATAACCATATCGCCCTGTACCGCATGCTCAAGAATATACATATCTGCCGCTTGGTCATCAGCTTCGGTTACAATAGCCGTACAATAGGAATTTTTAGGAATAGGAATAGGCCTGTTTGCTGCAAAGACAGCCGGCAGTTGCAGCCTCTTTGCCGTTTTGCAAATAATCTCCCGGATTCTTACCGGGCAGGAATCCGCATCAACAAAAAACGTCATGCGTGTTCATCGGTTGGCGGCGTAAGCGAATAAATAATTGAATCAATGTCTTCGATCATTTTTCGTGCCGACTGCTCGATTAAGAGTTCGGTTTCTTGCTGCGGAATCGCTGCTTGCGGATTAAGCCGCTCTTTGCTCAATTCGTCCGACAGCAAAATACCGGCAATAATCGCAACGCGCAATGAATCGTTAACGCCGGAAGTTTGTTGGACTTCGGAGACGACTTTTTTATAATGGTTGTAGATTGACTGTAAATATTCAGCGGGTTGATCGGCTTCAAGCGCAAATGACGTACCCAACAAATCGATTTGCAGCCGCCCTTTGCGTTCTGGCATCGTTAAAAAATATCCAGCTGATTTGAATGGTTTACCGTTTCTTGCGGGGCGGTTTCCGGTACAACGGCAGGCTGCGGTGTTATTTCAGAATCGGCGGTAGACGATTGAGATTCCGCCGTTTCTTCGTGTACGGTTTCCGGCTGTGCGGCTGTATTTACCGTTTCTGCCGATGTTCCCGAAAATTCGCCGGCTGCAGTTCCGCTTGTTGTAGGAGCTGCGGACGCAGCCGTTGAAGTTGCTGCTTGGTACACAGTGTCTTCAAATGCGCTCAAGTGATTGAGCGCATTGATGATGCCTTCCTCGATCTTAGCTTGATCGTTTCTAAAGACAAGAACTATATTCTCCAACTCTTCGATTCTCTGTTGGCGGTCATGCAGTTCAAGTTTTAATAGGTCATTCTCATCTTTGAGCGTCTGCATCAGCTCAATTGCTTTAGAGACCCTTGCTTCAAGCTGTTTAATTTGATCGAGGTTTAACATACGTTAGGCTCCTAGTGCTTTTTTAGACTGTTCGACAACGCTTTTAAAAGCGGCCGGATCTTCGATAGCCATATTGGATAAGGCTTTGCGGTTTAAAGCGATGCCTGCTTTAGCCATCCCGTTAATAAAGCGTGAATAGCTCATTCCTTCCGCACGTACGGCTGCATTGATTCTGCTGATCCACAAGCGGCGCATATCACCTTTGCGGTCGCGGCGTGCTTCAAAGCTATGGGTAAGAGCTTTTACAACGGCGTCTTTTGCCGCTTTATAGTTCGTACCTCTGCGTCCGCGGAAGCCTTTTGCTAACTTTAAAATCTTCTTGCGTCTATGGATGCGTTTATTTGAACATAACGATCTCGGCATTGTATTCTCCTAAATATAACTAAAATTTAATGTGTGCCGTAAGGAAGCAGCTGTTTTCTGACCTTTTTGCTGTCAACTTCGGCTAAAATTCCGCCTTTGCGCAAATCGCGTTTGCGTTGCGGGGATTTCTTGGTCAAAATATGGCGCAAGTTCATTTGCTTATACTTTACCTTACCGCTGCCGGTAAGTTTAAACCGCTTTGCTGCGGCGCTCTTACTCTTCATCTTAGGCATAATACACCTCGTAAATTATTTCTTTGATTTAGGCGCCAATGTCATAGACATTGTGCGTCCTTCCATTGCCGGAGGTTTTTCTACCGTTAAATCTCCGCCGAGTTTTGCCAGTACGTTGTTTAATACATCCAGCCCCAGCTCGGTATGGGCTAACTCCCGCCCCCGAAAGCGGATTGTTACTTTTACTTTATCGCCGCCATCAAGAAAATCCTGTATATGCCGTGCTTTAAAAGACAGATCATGGTCATTTATCTTAGGCTGCATACGGATTTCTTTAAGAACTTGCAACTTTTGTTTTTTCTTGGAATCACGGAGCTTTTTTTCCAATTCAAAACGATACTTTCCATAATCTAAAATCTTGCAAACGGGAGGATCCGCTTGCGGAGCCACTTCAACGAGGTCAAGATTAACGTCTTGAGCCATCCTAAGAGCTTCAAGGGTGGAAACAATGCCCTTTTGCTCCCCTGCATCATCAATTAAACGAACCTCGCGGACACGGATCTGTTCATTAATCCGCAAACCTTTATTCTCCGCCAACTATTCTCCTCCAGTACACTTTTCTCAATGCACATAAAATAAAGCTATAGATCATAAGTATATCGAATTTTCTTTGAATATGTCAAGGTTACGCTTAATTATTTGATCGTTTCCAAATAAGCGATTGTTTCTTCCGCTGTTTTTTTCCAGCTGTATTGTTTTACCCATTCCGTTCCGGCATCGATTAGTTTTTGTCTCCGTTCCTTATTTGCACCGGCGCTATCGTTGATCAAACTGCCGATGACAGAGGCAATCTCTTCCGGCTTATCGGGTTCAAAATAACAAGTGCAGTCGCCTGCAATTTCCGGCAATGCACCTGCGCGGACACAGGCCGTCGGAATGCCGCAGGCCATCGCTTCGATTACCGGCAAGCCAACCCCTTCGACAGGAGAAGGAAACACACATAGGTCGGCTGCGGAATAGAGCAGCGGGAGGTTTTCATGCGGAAAGTATCCGGTGAGCAGAATATCCGACGCAAAGGGAGAACGGAGCACCGCCTGATGCACTTGTTCCGCCTGTTCGCCGTCGGCTCCGGCAATGACCAGTCGATGCGGCGCTTTTGTTTTTTGTTTAAAGATGGAAAAAGCGTTGATCAGCTCGATATGCCGCTTTTCGGGGTGAATAATCCTCGAAGCATAGATAATATACGGCCGCCTAATGGCGAAGGGCTTAATGGTCAGCGCTTCCTGCGCTTGCAGGTTGTGCGGGTGGAATAAATCGGTATCGATCCCATTATGGATCACCCGTATCTTATCTTCCGCAATGCCGTTGTTAAGCAGATTATTCTTAATGTAGTTACTGGGACTGATGATCCCTTTAACGGATTTAAGCGTTAATTTTGAAACAAGCGATGATATGTTTTTTAAATACCCTTGGGAATTATCCGTAAGGATATTTTGCATTACAAGCACCGTAGGGACTTCAAAACGTATCGGCACGAGCTTTGTCCCCGATGGGAATAACACAATGTCATATTGCTGCTTACGGGCAAAGATATTAAAAGAGAGACTGTGCCATGTCTGTTCCGCAAAGGCGGAATCCCCTACGGAAACACAGGTATATTTGACACCTTCAACTCCTGATGTATAGGTATATTTATCCAATTCATGCCCGAAAAGCTGAATGCTATGTTCGGTCTTAGGTAAATTATGCACTAATGAAAGAATATAAGCTCCGATACCCGACCTGCCGTGATCGCACCCGAACGTATTAATCCCAATTTTCAAACGAAACCTCTTTTTTAAGTATCTTAGAGCAGTCTCACCGGATAAATAAATCAAAATCGCAGAATCTGGTTGAACAGCCTCGATTATTCTGCGGGGTTATATAAAACATCCGGTGAGACTGCTCTGCTGGATATTTTCACGATTATAGCATTTACCGTAACAATATGCTATCCTTGCGGAATGACTGATTTTTTGAATATACCGCTGTACAAGCCGTTCGTTGAAACGCTGGCAGCCGGAGGAATTATACACCCGACCCCTATTCAGGAAAAAGTGATACCGCTTGCCTTAGAAGGAAAAAGTATTTTTTTTGAATCCGAAACGGGTACGGGGAAAACTCTTGCGTTTTTACTGCCGCTTTTTACCCGGCTGATGCAGGATGAGAAAAAAACAATCGCTCCCCGCATCCTTATTTTAAGCCCGACGGTGGAGCTTGCATCTCAAATTAAAGAAGCGGCGGCGCAGCTGCAAGGAAGCGGCCCGCAGTATTTTAGGACATTGCTCTGCGTCGGCGGCAGTTCGTTAAAACGGCAAATAGAGGGGTTAAAAGAAAAACCTGCCGTAATTATCGGAACGCCGGCGCGGATTTCCGATTTGATCGGGTTGAAAAAACTCAAGCTGCAAGAAATAACCGCTGTGGTAATCGATGAAGCAGATAGGCAGCTCGCTCGTGAAAGTAGGGATGCGCTGCAAACCGTCCTTGCGACGCTTCCACAGGATGTACAGGCGCTTGCTTGTTCGGCAACGTTCAACGGTAAGAATATTGAATTGCTTAACGGATTTTTGCGCCGTTCGTCCGCTGCCGAATTGCCGGAATGCCTTTCGATTGCGCACACCGGTGTACTGCAAAACTCCATCGAACATTGGGCGCTTTTCAGCGAACGCCGGAACAAGGCCGATACCCTGCGTGCACTGATTCACGCATTGGACAATACATCGGTGCACAGCGCAAAAAAGATGCTCATTTTTACTGCGCCTGCACAGGAAGTTGAAACCCTCGCGCAAAAACTGCAGCATAAAAAAATCGATGCGGTGCCGCTGTACGGTAAACTGGAAGGTTCCGAACGGAAGCAAATTATCGCACGGTTCAGGTCGGGCAAAACACGGATATTAATTACCAGCGATTTGTCCGCCCGCGGGCTTGATATTGCCGACATCGATTACATTGTGCAAATGCAGCTTTCCAAGGATGCCGATGTCTTTATACATCGTGCCGGCCGTACCGGAAGAGCGGGAAAGAAAGGCGTTAACATCGTGATCGGGGATGAATACGAATTGCGCATTTTACAAGCCCTCGAAAAAAAGCTGGGCATCACGGTATATCCCAAAATTCTCACCGGCGGAAAAATCCAATCCCCCTCGGAAACCGCATAACAAAGAAACCGCATAAATCAGATGCTAATATGTTGAGGATTAATTTGTGCGCAGCGATGAAGTAGATATACCGTATATTTTCAAAAGGTAAAGGTTGACAGCGGAGAATTAAAAAATATACTAAAAGGATATAAAGAGCTGTATCAAAAGCGACTTGTGTAATTGCACTTGTACAGTTTGAAACGCTCTCATTTTTTATTCGTGCGGAGAGTTTAATACCCCGACGCTTGCGTCGTAACGAAGGGTATTAAAGCCGACTGCAACCATCTTATAGAACATACAGTGCGAAACGTTGAGCACTGTACCCCGACGCTCGCGTCGGGGTTGTTGATTGGAGATTAATTATGGCGATTGTTATTCAGGGATTGGGAAAAGCTCTCCCTTTAAAAGAGATGAAAAATACGGATTTTCCGCCGGAACTCGGCACATCCGATGAATGGATTAGGAGTCACACCGGAATCGGTGCGCGCCGGATTGCAGGAGCGGACGAAACCAGTGCATCGTTGGCATATCAGGCGTGTACGGATGCGCTTAAAAATAGCCGCACTTCCGAACCCGTAACGGCGGACAAAATCGACCTTATTATTTGCGGCACTGCAACGCCGGATTTTCCGGGTTCACCGTCAAATGCCTGTCTTATCCAAAATAAAATGCAGGCAACACACGCCGTGTGCTTCGACTTGACGGCGGGATGTTCCGGCTTTATTTATGCGCTCGACACGGCGGCAAGTATGCTGGAGCGTCATCATTGGCGGTTCGCGCTTGTATGCGGTGCGGAAGTGCTGAGCCGTATTATGGACTGGAACGACCGCTCTACCTGCGTTTTATTCGGCGACGGTGCGGGTGCTGCCTTGCTTGAAAACACGTTTGAACCTTCGGGACTTGGACTCGGTGCAATCATACTTGGGGCGGACGGAACAGGAGCGGATAAGCTCTATATTGCACCCGACCGCCGCGTACACATGAACGGCAGAGCTGTATATGATTTCGCAGTCAGCCACATCACCGAAACCGTTAAGACGCTCCTCGCTAAGGAACATTTGCAGGCTGACGATCTTGATTTAATAGTGTGCCATCAGGCAAACGAGCGGATATTGGAGGCAGCGGCAAAGCGGCTTAAAATCGACTTTAGTAAATTTGTCCGCAATATTGAAAACTACGGGAACACATCTGCCGCTTCTATCCCTATCACCCTTACCGAACTGACGGAGCAGGGAAAGCTGCATGAAGGCATGACCGTGCTCATTACCGGATTCGGCGCGGGACTGACATGGGGCGGAGCCATTATTCGGTTCTAAATATTTTGCCTGTTCTAATTATGTTAATAGAAGGAAAATGATGGAATACGTTTTTTTATTTTCGGGACAAGGCTCCCAGTTTAAAGGTATGGCAGAGGATATTTGCAAAGAATATCCGTCAGCCCGCGTCGTTATCGATAAAATGAGCGATGTTTCGGGAGAGGATATCGCTTCTTTTTTGTGGAATACGGAACCGCCAGAACTTGCCCGCAGCGACCGGAGTCAGATTGCAATTACCGCGATGCAGACAGCAATTGTCACAGTGCTGCAGGAACACGGTATTAAACCCGCCGCTGCTGCAGGGTTCAGCTTAGGTGAATTTTCTGCACTCTACGCAGCGAAGGTTTTCGACCTTGCTACAATGGCAAAGCTGGTAACCTTACGCGGGAAAATCATGCAGAAATACTGTGAAAAACTCGACGAGCAGAGTAAAGCGGGGAATGGAGCGTGCGGCATGGCAGCGGTACTCAAACTTGATCCCGAACGGATTGTCGAGCTTTTAAAGCCGTATTCCAATCCCGACACGGGGATTGCTTTTGCAGCCAACTTGAACAGTCCGATGCAGACCGTTGTATCGGGTACTGCCGAAGGACTCGATATTGCGGAAAAGCTCTGCAAGGAAGCGGGGGCAAAGCGCTTTGTCCGGCTTGCCGTAGCGGGGCCGTTTCATTCGCCGTTGATGCGCGGAGCAGCCGAGGAATTTTCCGCTGTCTTACAGGACGTACCGTTCAACAATCCGGCTATTCCCATTTTTTCAAATGTTACCGGAAAGCGGCTTTTAACCGGCGAGGAAGCAAAGAAGAATGCCGTACTGCACTTAACGCATCCTGTGCGCTGGCTGGAAGAAGAACGGGAAATCGCATCATTAATCGGAACAAAGGAACATCACTTACTGGAAATAGGGCCGGGCATGACGCTCTGCAATCTGTGGCGGGACAGCGGTTGTGCAGGAACCTGCCGTCCGACGGGCACCGCTGAACAATTGGCTGCTATCTTAGACGGCAGCCGTTTATAAGAGGTTTATATGTTATTACAAGGAAAAAAAGCATTGGTTACTGGCTCCTCGCGGGGAATTGGTAAGGAGATAGTGCGCCGGTTTCTGGAAGAAGGCGCCGAAGTGTGGGGACTTTGTACAAAGCCGTCGCAGGGCAAGGCTGAGATGGAAGCATTTGCGGCGCAGCATAACAGCACATTCCACGAGATATACGCCGACTGCGGAAATGCCGAAGAACTGACTACTACGGTAAAAGAGGCACTCAAGCAATCCGGTGGATTCCATATTTTGGTCAACAACGCGGGGATTACGCGGGACGGGCTGTCGTTCCGTATGCCGCAGGAGGACTGGGACGTTGTACTGCGCGTTAATTTAACCGGGGCTTTTTTAACATCGCAAATCGTCTCTTCCGATATGTTGCGGAAGCGGGAAGGTTCTATTATCAATATGGCCAGTATCGTCGGCCTGCACGGACAAGGCGGGCAGGTTAACTATGCGGCAAGTAAAGCGGGCTTAATTGGTATGACCAAAAGCCTTGCAAAAGAGATCGGCAGCAGAGGGGTACGGGTCAATGCGATTGCGCCCGGCTATATCGAAACGGATATGACATCGTCCTTACCGGAAGATATGCGGAAGAATTGGATAGAAACCGCTATTCCCTTAAAGCGCGGAGGAACGCCGCTTGATGTTGCAAATGCGGCTGTCTTTTTAGCATCCGATTTATCCGTGTATATTACCGCGCAGGTACTCGGCGTAGACGGCGGTATGGGCGCCTAATTGAAGGAGAACATAATGAGAAGAGTTGTAATTACCGGTCTTGGTGCCGTTTCCGCTTTGGGAAATACGGTTGCGGAAACATGGGAAGGAATAAAAGCAGGCCGCTGCGGAATCGAAAAGATTACCGTCAACTACGACCCCGGAGATGATAGGGTAAGAATTGCGGCTGAATGTAAAGAGTTTGATCCTACCGCATTTATGGATAAAAAGGATGCCCGTAAAATGGCGCGCTTTTCGCAGTTTGCAGTGGCGGCAGCGGTACAGGCAGTAGCGGATGCAGGACTCTCAAACGAAACGATAGAGGGCGACCGTACCGGCGTGATGATTGGAAACGGCATCGGCGGTTTTGAAATCCATGAAAGCTCGTTCAGAAAATACTTTGAGGCGGGGCATTCGCGGATTCCGCCGCTCGCTATTCCGCTGCTCATTCCGAACGAGGCGGCGGGCAACGTCAGTATGCATTTCGGTCTGCACGGGGTTTCGTGGACAATTACCACCGCCTGTGCCTCCGGTACCGACGCTTTGGGAAATGCGCTCGATTTAATCCGTTCGGGCAGAATGGATATGTGTCTTGCAGGAGGTACGGAAGCTGCGATCACGGGCTTCGGTATCAATGCGTTCAGCGTGCTGCAAACCCTTGCAGCGGATTACAACGATGAACCGCACAAAGCCTGCTGCCCCTTCGATAAAAAACGCTCCGGCTTTGTTATGGGGGAAGGAGCCGGCATTCTCATTCTTGAAGAATACGAACATGCAAAAAAGCGCGGTGCAAAAATATACGCGGAGCTTGCAGGCTACGGCGGTTCATCCGACGCGTATCATCTAACCAGCCCCGATCCTGAAGGTACAAGCGGCGCTTTGGCTATGACAAAAGCCTTGGAGGATGCAGGGGTAAAACCGGAAGACGTGCAATACTACAATGCGCACGGAACTTCCACCCCGATTAATGATCCGTCCGAAACCGCAATGATTAAAAAAGCATTCGGGAAGCATGCATATAATCTGAAGATTTCGTCTACTAAGTCGATGATCGGGCACTGTTTGGGTGCGGCCGGCGCGTTGGAAGCAATTATCTGCGTAAAAGCGATTCAAGAAGGTTTCTGCCCGCCTACCGTGAACTTAACGGAGCCCGATTTGGAGGCTGGATGCGACCTCAATTACCTACCGCAAAAAGGCGTTTCCTGCACGGTTGATTGCGCCGCATCCGGTTCGCTCGGATTCGGCGGCCACAACGGCGTGTTAGTGTTCAAAAAAATAAAATAACGAGGGAGAAAGCGATGAGTGTAAAAAATATAGAATCCTTGCTGCCGCACCGAAAGCCGTTTTTGTTCGTTGATGAAATTATCCGTGCCGACGAGGAAGGCAGCGAAAGCCGATACACCTTTAAACCGGAGGAGTTCTTTTTTAAAGGACATTTTCCCGAATATCCGGTTGTGCCGGGGGTGGTACTGGTAGAAACAATGGCACAGGCAGGAGGCGCTGCGCTTAGTTCTATGGGAAAGTTTGAAAACGGGGCGCTGTTTTTTTTGGCGACTGTCGACAAGGTAAAGCTCCGCGCGCAGGTACGCCCCGGCGACACGGTACGCATCGAGGTAAAAAACTTGCGCGTATCGTCCCAGATGATCAAGCAATCCGGTAAAATCTATGTCGACGATGCCGTTGCTGCGGAAGCCGAATGGATGTGTCTTGTCGGAAAGGCGTAAACCGGCGGGTCGTTGCCGTAATTTGTTATGCTGTTCTTCTTATTGCAATAAAATTATAGGTACCCACTAAACCTCGCCGGGCACCTCTATTCCGAAGGATGCGAAGCAGATCTAACCGAGTTTTTAGAGGTGCCCTATAGCTCATAATGTTTCTTTATCCTCATTTTGCTACTTGCAAATTTTTTGCATTTATGTATACTTGCAAGCGATTTGCAAATAACGAGTATCGCTGAAAACTCGATGCTTTTAGAGATACCCTAATATTGCAAGAGGAGTTTTATTGATGAAGAAATTATTTTTTACAGCAGTTTGTATGGTGTTCTTCGGCTCTGTTGCGGTAAATCTGTTTGCCGGCGGAAAGACCGAAAAGAACATGGACGGAAAAATTCCTGTCGCCGCAACTTTTGATGCGATGAAGGAGCTCACGGAAATTGTGGGCAAAGACAAGGTGTACATCCATACGATTATTCCGCCGGGAGTTGAAGCGCATGATTTTGAACCTAAAGCGGGGGATCTGAAGTTCTTAATGCAGGCAAAGGCTGTTGTGTATAACGGATTGGGCATGGAACCGTGGCTTACGGATGCTCTTCATGCGGTAAAGCGGGATACGATAAAGACTATCTGCGCAAGTAACGGCATTAAACCGCTCGAACTCGCAGAAGGGCACCACCATCATCATCACGAAGATGAGCATGACCATGATGATCATGACGAACACGATCATGATGATGACCACGATGAAGTTGATCCTCATGCGTGGCTTAGTCTTGAATCCGCTAAAGTGATGGTTAAGAATATTGCCGCCGGGTTAAGTGAAATAGATCCTGCAAATGCAGCTTTCTATAAAGGGAATGCAGAAGCCTTTATTTCAGAAGCCGATGCACTTTTGGCAAAATACCGCAGTAATTTTGCACAGGTTGCTCATCGCCGTTTTGTTACCGGGCATGCAGCTTTCGGATATCTCTGCCGCGATTTCGGCCTTGAGCAAAATAGTGTGGAAGATGTATTCTCCGCCGGCGAACCGAGCGCACAACAATTAGCAAAATTAGCGGATTATTGTAACCAATATGGAATTAAAGTTGTTTTCTCCGAAAATGCCGCAAGCCCCCAAGTTTCGGCAACTTTAGCAAAAGAAGTCGGCGCTTTGGTGCAAACAATTTATACGATTGAATCGGCAGAGGATGGTTTATCCTATATGGAACGGATGACCTCCAATATAGAAAAAATTTATAAAAGCTTGGCACAATAAGTTGAAAACTTAGATGTCGGCGTATTATCAGCAGTAACTGATCCCGGTGATAGTCATTGTACGGCCTTTACATCTCTCCTTTAGCCGTGCCGTGATTATCACCTTTTTTTTTTGCCGGAGCAGCCTCTCATTGACTCATTGACAGACACGCAGCTCTGCATAATAATAACTGAAAGGAAGGCTTATGCTTGAATTATTTATTCTGTTGCTGTTTTCCATCAGTTTAATTATCTGCGTTATTCTTCAATATTCGATTTTATACGCACTGATATTCGGCTATGCGCTTTTCTTTGTGTTCGGCCTTATCAGAGGTAAAACGTGGAAGGAAATGCTGGTATATCCCTTCCGCGGCATAATAACCGTAAAAAATATTCTGATAATTTTTATGCTGATAGGCACTATCACCGCGGTATGGCGCGCGTGCGGTACCATCGCTTTCATTGTGTACTATGCGTCGCTGGTTGCTGTACCGCAGGCGATGGTATTAATTGCTTTTTTACTGTGCTGCTTTGTGTCGTTTCTGATGGGTACCGCTTTCGGAAGCGCCGCGACCATCGGTGTTATCTGTATGACGTTGGCTAATAGTATGAATGTTCCCGTTATATACGCGGGGGGCGCCGTCATTTCGGGAATATTTTTTGGAGACCGCTGCTCCCCGATGTCATCCGGCGCTCATCTAATCAGCGAATTAACGGATACCGATATCTTCAATAATATCAAAACAATGACGAAAACCGCGCTGGTTCCCTTTATTGCAACGACAGTCCTGTACGGCATCATCGGCATTCTTATCAATCCCGGTACGGGGAGCGGTATGACATTTCATATTTTTGCCGCTTACTATAACCTTTCGCTTTTTACCATTATACCTGCCGTTATTATCATCCTTTTTTCGTTACTTAAAATCGATGCAAAAATAACGATGGCGGTAAGCTGTCTTACCGGTTTGCTTTCCGCCGTGTTTTTTCAGCATTTAGGTATGGCAGAGCTGATAAAAATACTGTTTTTCGGCTTCCATCCTCAGAATGCGGAACTGGCAAAGCTGATGGGCGGCGGCGGTATCGTTTCGATGATCCGTGTATCCGCAATTATCTGTATCTCGTCTTGCTATTCGGGAATGTTTAAAGGTACTCATTTTTTTGAGGGAATGCAGCAGCTTATGCGTAAACTCGGCAGCCGCATTACCTCATTCGGCAGTGTCCTTACCGCGTCGATATTTGCCTCGTCGATTGCATGTAACCAAACATTGGCCATTATGCTGACACATCAAATGTGCGACGGCCTTATAGACGATAATAACGAGTTTGCTTCTTACTTGGAGGATACCGCCGTCGTTGTTGCACCGTTGATGCCGTGGTCGATCGCTATAAGCGTTCCGTTGACTTCAATAGGGGCGCCTTCGGCAGCGCTTTTACCGGCCTTTTTTTTGTATTTAATCCCGCTATGGAACCTTTTGGTGAATATCGTATGGCAGCGTAGAAAAACTCGCTCGAATACTGCCGTTTCGGCCTTATCTTGACAGTTATCAAAATAGATAAGATAATACGGTATATGTCTGTTGTAATTATCTCTATTTTCATCATTATTGCTGTTGTTGCCGTTGTAACGGTTGCTATGACAGGCCTAAAAGGCCGAGGAACTTTATCGGTAGGAAAAAAGAATAAGGCTGCGATAATACGCGAGGCTACAAAACGGCTTGCACAAAACCCTAATGACAGCGCTGCTCTTTTAATGGTGGGAGATATATACTTTCAGGATCAAGATTGGGAAAAAGCTTATGCATCTTATGCGCCGCTTTTGGATCAGATGAGCGACCGGATTCCGTCGGAGCAATTTGAAATCAGTTTGCGGTACGGTATAAGCGCGATGAAAACCGACAGATTCGTAGAAGCTAAAAAAGGTCTTTTGCTGGCAAAGAACATTAATCCCAATCATTTTGAAATAAATTATAACCTCGGATATATCTACTATATTCAAAAAGAATATGAAAAAGCGGTACCGTTTTTACGGAAAGCATTGCTCTCTCAGCCCGATAATGTGATGGCGTTAAAATACCTCGGTTATACACTCCAAAGTTTACGGAAATATCAAGAGGCGCTCCCCAGTCTGAAAAAAGTATTGGATGTGCAGCCCGATAATAAAGATGCGCTCTTTGCAATGGGCGAATGTTTTTATGAAGTGGGCTCGAATGATCAGGCATTAAAGATATTTACTCATTTACGGGTGTCGCCTGAAGTAGGGCCGCGGGCAGCGCTCTATGCGGGATTAATCCGGATGCGTGCGGGGCAATTGGATAAGGCCATTGAAGATTTTGAAATCGGCTTAAAACATGACAGCATTCCGTTGGATATTTCAAATGAGCTGCGCTATAATTTGGCTTCTGCGCGGATTAAAACGCAAGACTTACAAAAGGCACTTATTCAATTAAAAGAAATACAGACCGTCAGTCCCGGGTATAAAGATGTTGCTTCCCTCATTATGAAGTATCAGGAGTTAAATCAGAATAAAAATCTCCACACCTATTTGATGGCAGGGCAGAGCGAGTTTGTCGGATTATGCCGCAAAATCGTTTCGCGTTTCTTTCCCAATGCTAAGGTTAAGATACTTGATATCAGCGTTCTTGCAACCTATACCGATATTGTTGCCGAAATCGACACGCCGAAATGGGCTGATCTCGTGATATTCCGCTTTTTCCGCTCTCAAGGTTCGGTCGGCGAACTGGTACTGCGCGACTTCCACGGTAGGATTAAAGAGATGAAGGCCGGCAAGGGAATTTGTATGACGGCAGGAACCTTTACGGAAGAAGCGCGCCGCTTTACGGAAGGCCGCCCATTGGATCTCTTTGACAAGAACCGCCTAAACAAAGTTTTAAACGCTATCGGGTAATCTAAGGTTCTA
The DNA here is from genome assembly GCF_000412995.1 of Treponema vincentii F0403. Lineage (NCBI taxonomy): Bacteria > Pseudomonadati > Spirochaetota > Spirochaetia > Treponematales > Treponemataceae > Treponema > Treponema vincentii. Next base: position 1,924,467 of record NZ_KE332512.1, read on the forward strand.
CCGTCGCCGTATTTTTTGTACAACAGTCTTTACCAGAGAATCTCCCGTTACGAGAAGCAGCGTCAAAATAATGAGCGTAAAAAGCGCGGCGCTGATAAAAAGCGGCAGTCCCTGTGCGATGATGCGGGGATATTCTGCTAACGGGGCGTAGAGGCGTGTGCCGAAAAAGTAGAGCGGAGCAGCGGCAATCACCGAAAAAATCAGCATTTTAGCGGTAAAGCCTGCGGCCGACACAAGCAGGGTCCGTACATCGATTGGATCGCTTTTAGTCAGAAACCACAAAAGAAGGCCGGTGTTAACGGCGCTTGCGAGAGTCAGCGCTAGCGCAATGCCGCCGCCTTGCATAAAGCCTGCCAGAGCCGCCGCAAGCACGATATTAATTCCGAAACACACAATGCCTGCAACTGTGGGGCGTTTGGTATCGCTTTGCGCATAAAAAGCGGAAGTTAAAATCCTGTTTAGTGCGATAAAGAACAGCCCCGCGATATGCCACTGAAAGGCCTGTAAGGTCAGCCGGACGGATTCGTCGGTGAAACGGCGGCTCTTATACACCAAGATGATGATATGTTCCCCCGAACAGAGTAGAAACACCGTTGCGGGTACGGTTACGAGTGCAATAATCTTCGCGGCGTTGAGTAGGAGTTTTTGGAACACATCCCATTGCTTATTAACCGCATGGGCGGATAGGTCGGGCAAAATAACCGTGCCGACCGAAACGGCAAAGATACCGAGGATCAGCTCTTGCAAGCGGATTGAATACTGTAGACTCGCCGCGACTCCTACCCCTGCATACGTTGCAAGCGCCGTCGAAACAAGGTCGTTAATCTGATACACCGCCGTACCGATGAGAGTCGGCACAATCAGCCGCAGTATCTTCCGGGCTCCGGCGTTCTGCACACAGCGGAGGAACGGAATGAGCTTAAATGAAAAACCCGCGCGCAGTACGAAAGGAAGCTGGAACAGCATCTGAAAGGAACCGCCGAGTACCACGCCGATTGCCATCGCAAGTGCCGGATTCCCGCACGGTTTTGCAAGTGCAAAGGTGCAGCCGATAACGGATAAGTTGAATAAAATCGGCGTAATTCCCGTCGGCAAGAAGATACGGACGCCGTTTAATATCCCCTGAAAGAACGCTGCGATGGAGATCAGCAGCAAATACGGAAACATAATCCGCGTTAAAAGAACCGTTGCGGAAACGTCGCTGATTTTCGGAAAGAACAGCGCAACAATCAAACCGCTGCACAGAATACCGATGATAACGGTTCCCGTTACGGCAAAAGACAGCATGGTGAATGTTGCGGAAAGGAATTCCTTCATTGCAGCTTTTGCGCCAGGAGCATTGCGCTTTTCTTCCTCCAGATAGGTCTGAAAGGTGGGAATAAACGCAACAGTCATGCTGTTTTCGGCAAAGATACGTCTCAAGAGGTTGGGAATCATAAACGCAACGGTAAAGGCGTCCGCAAGGGGGCCGGTGCCGAGAAAGGCCGATTTCGTCATTTCCCGTATCAGCCCCAAAATCCGCGACACGAGGGTCAATACGGATAGGCTAATACCGCTTTTCAGTAAAGATGATGTTCGTTTCATATATGCCTATGCAGCCGGTAGGCGTTACCTGACAGCCTAAATATCTGTGCTCTTGAATATCCGCTTATCGGCACAGCAGCCTAGCGGCGGAGCCGGACGCCTTCGATATCGGTACTGAACAATTCGCGTAGATCATTCAAGCCCAACGCCATCAGCGCCATGCGGTCAATGCCGATACCCCATGCGAGCACGGGAACATCGATACCCATTGCCTTGGTAACTTCGGGCCGGAAGATGCCGGAGCCGCCCAGCTCAAACCAGCCGAGCACCGGATGCTTGATATGCACCTCTATCGAAGGCTCCGTAAAGGGGAAGTACCCGCCGACATACTTTACTTCGGTAGCTCCGGCAATTTCAACAGCAAACATCTTGAGGATGCCGAGCAGCGTCCGCAAGTTGACCTGTTCGCCGAGTACAATTCCTTCGGTTTGGTAAAAGTCGGAAAGGTGCGTTGCGTCGACTTTATCGTAGCGGAAGCAGCGTGCAATCCCAAAGTATTTGCCCGGAATTTTTGCCTTTGCCAGCTGATGAGCCGAAAGCACCGTACCTTGGCTGCGCAGTAACAGCTGACGGGTAAAGTCGCGGTCAAAATGATAGTTCCATCCGCGGCTTCCGCTGTCCCCGCCCGTTTCGTGAATTTCCGCAACGCGGGAAAGGAACGGTTCCTCGATTGATTTTGCGTGCGTGGGATGCTTTAAGTAATACACATCGTGAATGTCCCGGGCGGCATGGAACTGCGGCATAAAGAGCGCATCCGAGTTCCAAAAATCCGTTTCGACCAGCGGCCCGTCAAACTCCTCAAAGCCGAGCGAGGTAAGCTTATCCTTAACGCCCTCCAAAAAATCGACATAGGGGTTTGTCCTACCGGGGATAACGCGTGCGGGCGGCAGCTGGATATTGTAGCTGCGGAAGGTTTGCGTTTTCCATGCGCCCGTTTTCAGGCTTTCGGAAGTCAGCTGCCCTGTTTCATCGCCGGTAATACCCGCCGCATTCAGTGCTTTCTGTACTGCGGCAACCATATCCGTAAAAGCGTAGACAATCTCGTCCCGCTCAATAATCTTAAATGCGGAATCTGCCGCCCCGCGCTTTTTGGCAATATCGGCAATGCACACCTTCTCATCTTCCGTTAAGGAGTCTTCAGGCAATCGACTGTCTGCCGCCTCCGCAGCACGCAGCAGCAGCGCTTTCTTCAATAGAAAGCTTTTATCGTCCGGCTCTTTTACATATACCGCTTTTTTTTCATCATTCATCGCGGCGCAGCCTGCCTTGGAAAGTTCTCCGAAGGAAGAACCGACATCTTTATTCTGTAAACCGAGCTTTTGCGCAATTTCCGGTAGCTTGAGCGGTCCCGCCTCTTTCAGTAATAGGATAATCCGTTCGGCAGGCAGCCCGTTCTTGGCATAGTCCTTGCCTAGCTCCGTCAGTTCGTAGACAACCGTTGTTTTCCGGGTCTTTTCTTTTACCAGATCCTTGAGTTTGAGCCACGAAAAAGCCTGATTTGCATGACCTTCTTTATATTGCAAAACCTCTTGCAGTTTTTTTGCATATAATCCTTCGCCTATCTTAAAGTTTTTTAATACCTTGATTTCCAGCGGGTGCAGATTTTTTAATACCGATTGAATATCCATAACGGATTCCCCCTTTTTTTCATAAAACAGGTAAAATGATACCGCATTTAACAATTTTAGTGAATAGGATGAGCGGCTGTTGTTCAGATGGAAGGGGATAAAAGCCCGGGGATGTCTCAAAAGTTTGTTGCTTTTTTGCCATCCCCAAAGTGAAGCTTTTGGACACCCCCATACCCTATACGTTTTAGAGGGCTTTTACACGGGAACCGTTTTTTTAGGCATTGGGCATCACTAAAAATCCAATCGAATTTTTAGTGATGCCTGCTGATACTATCTAACAGCGGAAACTGTAAGATATTCCTTTAGAAAACAGTCTGTTCCGTGATGGGTGTTTGTAAGGCTTTTAAGGCTTTTTCGACAAGCGCACGGCGTAATTCTTTTTCGTCCTTTGCGTTCATCGTGGGGTTTCCGAGCGGGTGGGGAATTGCTACCGCCGGTACAATTCTGTTCGCTCCTACTGTTTTTGAAATCGGGACAACGGTTGCAATATGCACAACCGGCAAAACTTTTTCAATTTCTTTAACCATCGTTGCACCGCAACGAGTACAGGTGCCTCACGTAGAGGTAAGAATGACCGCCTGCACTCCGGCGTTTACAAGCTTACCGGCAATTTCGGATGCAAAACGCTTTGCATTGGCAACGCTGGTGCCGTTACCGACCGTTGTGTAATACAGATCATACAGCTTTCCGATTTTGTGCTCGCGTTCCATATCGCGCAGTACGTCAACCGGTAAAACACGGTTGGGGTTTGCATTACAGTAGGTGGGATCATAACCGCCGTGCGCCGTTTCGCTGTTTTCGGAAGTCAGTTCTGAAAGTCCCGCAATGGAATATTCACCGTAGTGAGAAGCGGAAGACGCTTCGATGTGATCGGGGTTGCCTTTCGGAACAACACCGCCTGAGGTAACCAATGCGATAACCGCCTTGGAAATATCGGCAATGGGTGCATGGGGTGGAACACGGTCGAACACCGGCATCGGATACTCGGTAACGAACGCTTCACCTTTGAGTTTTTGCACGAGCATATCAACCGCACGTTTTGCTCCGCGTTCTTTTGCAAAGTAGTTTTGGCGGATACCGCGCGGTAGTAAACCGTCGGCGGCAAGGTTGATTGCTTCGCCGTTTAATACTTTCTTTACAACAGCTGCGATTGCAGGTACCGCATGGCGCATATCGGCAGCAGAGTTTTTCGTTTTGACGGTATACATAAAGGCTTTGAATACATCGTAGCCGGGGTTTTCTTCATATAAACCGGAGACGGCAGGAATGCCAAGCGCAGCAGCAGCTTTTGCAGCGCCGCCGCACGCCATACCGTAACGGCCGGCGTTAAAACCGGGGCCGGCAATCAGCAAATCCGCTTCGTTTTTCTTCAAAACATCTTTAATGAAAGCCGTGCACCCATCGGTGTGGTCGTTAAAATAGTTATCACCGCAGATAATCGTCTTAACGATTTTTCCTCCATCGCCGAGCGCAGCCTGAATACCCATACCGGGTCCGGCATTTCCGTCGATTACTTCAATTTTGTAATCGGCTGTGTCTTCTCCGCCCTTTCCGGCAAAGAATTGGTTGATATAATGTACAATCTTTTTCATTGTTTACCTCTTATAGTCCGCATGCGGATAAATTCCAGAAGCCCAGCTCATTGGTTGCGCCGGTGATAACCTGTAATTCCGCTTCGATACTGCCGTCTTCGTGTAAGCTGCCGTCCCATGCGCCCGCAATAACATTTGCCTGTTGAGGATCGCCGATAACCAAGTCCATCTTAGGAAGCTTGATAACCTGATTAGCGTTCCCGTTCGAGACAACGGCATCTGCGGAAGGATGGGCATCTGCAAGCGACTGGCTGGCGCCGTCCTGACCTGCATATTCGTCAGTCAGCAATACGGTTTTAATACCCTTGGCTGCAATCTTACGGCAGTTCATCATCAAGTCGGCGTCGGGGTTACCGAAACCTTCCTCGGAGATAATAACCGCATCAAGATCAAGCTGTTCGGCAAGCCGCGCAGTCAGAGAAGAAGATCGCTCTTTATCCGCCAGCGTTACGTTCTCATTGGTTACGATAACACCGATAAAGTTGTAATCTTTTCCGTGCCGCTTATACAGCTCATGGATAACGGGGCTGTTCTGATGCACATACGTCGGATTTTTGTCGCAGGCGGAAACACAGTTACCGCTTACCACTGCACCGTCCATTGCTTCCGTCGGGTACATAATGGTAGGAACAATCTGCTTAACATCGATTCCGTAGTAGTAGGTGTCGTGCAGCAGTCCCTGACTCTGGAGTGCGTACACATAGCCGACTTTCGGCAAATTGGGATACTGCTTGGCTTGCTCGATCGGGTTTAAAGTCTCGTAGACTTCCGTTTCCGCCGGAGCAACCGACTTTGCTGCATTACCTAAATAGCGGGCGGTTTTAAGCCCCATCAAACGGAGTGATTTTTCTTTAACGGCACGCGTCGTGTCGTCTTTAACGGTACCCTTTACCACAAGGTTGACGGTGCGGGAGAACGGCGTATATTCTGCGCCGGGGCCGCTCATATCGATGATACCCTCCTGAAATCCGACAACCGTACCGGTGGTTACCACTGCTGCACCGCGGAGTACGGCAGTTTTACCGGAACCGACCGTGTCTTCCTCACCGGTAAAAAATCCCGGGAAGCACACGCCGCTTCCTTCGATTTTACAGCGCGGTTCAATTACATCTTTAACGGAAATAATGCGGGTTTTATCGCCCGGCTTTGCGATTGTCAACGAAACATCGGTAATAAGCGGATCTTCCTTAATAAGAGAGATAAGCTCATCTTTGTCGATTTCGAGACAAGTCCCTTTGATAGCAGTTTTTCCGGCAAACCGCATCTCATGAATAGGAATAATCCCCAGTTCAAGCTTCATATCGACCTCCTATACTTTTTTGCAAGGGGCAGACTACCCCTTAGTATACAGGGATATTTTATTGTAATTAGCCTAAGCTGTCAATTTATTCTATTTTTATCTTTTTCTTCTTATATATTCTTTGATGGGATGGCGGATCATGCGGACAATAGAGGTGGCAAGGATAATGCCGACAGCTATCGCAACCGCCATAAAACATGAATGAACGCCTTCGGCAATGCCCTTATCCAGATCCCCCCGTACAAAGAACAGCATTGAGCGGTACATACGAAATCCGGGCACTAACGGAATGACTCCGATAACGATAAAAGCGGTTGCGGGTGTTTTTTGGATAATGGCAAAGAGTTCTGCAAGAAGGCCAACTACAAGAGCGGCAAACAGGTTTGCAAAAATATAACTGACTTGAGGTATATCAAGGCTTAATAGGATGGTCCAGCCGATTGCACCGTTTACAGCAGCAAGCAGCAATGTCCGTTTTTGAACATTAAAGAGGATGCCGAAGCCGAGACAGCTAATAAAAGCGAGTACGGTATGCACATAAATCGGCATTAAAGCCCCCCTAAAATTGAATAGAGCATTAAGATACTGCCGACTCCAAATGCAATAGCGATTGCAACCAGCACGGCCTCTCCGATACGTGCAATACCGGAGAGCAAATCACCCGAAATAAAATCCCTAATTCCTGCAGTAAATGCAACTCCGGGGACAAGCGCGAGTGCAGCGCCTACAATGATATTGTCCAAATTGTCAACTAACTTAATTTCGAAGGATAGGATGGAAATAACGCCGACAAACATACTGGCGACAAAGTTGCCCGTAAAAACGGTGCGGGAACGTGCCATTATCTTATCACTGATAAACACGGCAATATATGAAGCGAAAAATGCCGCAACAAAGTCTCCGAATTTTCCACCTACTAATACCGCAAAAACACCGCACCCGATCCCCGTTGCAAATAAAAGGAAGCGGTAGGGATATCCCTTGTATTCATCGATTTGCCGCAAGCAATCCATTGCCTCGGATATATCGATATGTCCGGTTTCAAATTTACGCGAAAAATCGCTTACCAATGTAATTTTAGCGATATTGTTGCTTCGCTTCTTGATATTTCTTGTATAAAGGACGTTTTCGCCGTCGCCGTTTGCGATAAAGAGAATTGTGGGGGTTACAAAAGGGGTGATGTCATGTATACCGCCCGCTTCACTTATCCGCATAATCGTTTCTTCGGCACGGTACATTTCCGCTCCGTTCCGAATAAGAAGCTCTCCGGCATAGAGCGCTATCTGCATCACTAAAGCATGCCGAGAGAGAGTATTGTTTTCTTGCCTAGCTACAATATCCGACTGGGTATCCATAATAGCTGCCTATTTTAATTCTTTTTAGCTATTATGGCAATGGACTATTGCGGATATTTCAATATCACCCACGTTGATCCGGTGCCCCCGTCGCGTCCTTTGGGATGTCCGGTTTCGCCTGCATGGGCATTTGTTTCCAGAAATTTTTGTACAAACCGCGACAGTACCGGACCGTTTTGAGAATGGTTCCCCTTACCGTGTATAATGAGAACTTTTTGGTACTCTCTGCGCACGGCATCTTCAAAAAAGGTAACCAGCGCTCCGTAGGCTTCTTCAAGCGTCATACCGTGCAAATCAATTTCTGCCTGCGGACGCATTGCCCGTAAGCGGCGTTTTTCGGCCAGATTATCAAGAAAAGAAATATTTTCGGAATTATCAGCATCCTTATCATAGACTCCGTAACGTCGTACCCAATAATCCATCGGGTTTAGCGTTTGAGTATTTTCAATGGTATATGCGATCGCCATCGGACCTTTCGCCTCTTTGCGTATCCGCTTCTTGCCATAAGGATGTTGTGTTTGCGTTTCCCATTGATTCAGAATCTCTTCAAAATTCATAATTCAGCCTCGCAGGAATTAAAGATAAACGATTAAACAACGGAATATATAAAACGTTTCATTAAATTTTGAATTTAGAAACTTTTTTATAGAGTTTCCATCCTCGCCAGATAAATTCTGCCGCCCCTTACTCCCCATGCCGTGTATAAAAAAGAACTCATTTGCATCGCGGCTTGCATAAAGGCTTCCGCATTGGTGTCCCGCATGTATCGGCAAAGCGTCGGTTCCATTTCATTCATTAAACGGAATTGTGCAATCTGATTATAATATTGCTGAAGGAATCCGCTGCCTTGTTGAAGGAGATACGCCATAAATTCGTTTTGCAGCAGATAAGTATCGTCGGTGTTATACAGCAGCCTCGAATACAGTTCAAAATAGCGGCGTAAAAATAAAACCGCACGGGCGTCTGTCTGTTTAAAAACCTCGGCGGTCATGTTACGGAAGCTTTCTTGCGTAAAGTAAATACCGTGAAGACACTCATGGGTAATAAACCGGTACCGGAGATCGGAGGTAGATTGGCGGCTTATGGATACGATTGCGCCCTCCCCCGCCTCAATGCCGGCTTCAGTACGAATAATAATGCCGTTACGGAAAAGGATTTTCCGTAAATGTAATTCCGCTTTGTTAAGCGGAAAATGCTCTTCTTCTGCCTTCCTGAAAAATGCCGCTAGCGTTTCGGCTCTGTAGTCATGGGCGTTAAATCCGTGTAAAGAGGCTATTGTGTTATCCGAGAGGAGTTTTCCCGTAAAGCCTTTTTTTTCCGCAAAGAATGACATCCGTTTAAGGTAGGCATCCTGTACCGCATAATCGGCAAAGTCGAAGATCAGCACGGAGGGGAATTGTTCCCATGCAAACAATTCATAAGAGGACTGCCGCCATTGCGTTTGCGGCCAATCCAAAATCAACCCCGGATCGGCTGTAATGGGAGCCGATGGAGAAGGTGCATAATATTCGGCGGTAATCCCGCAAACCGTATTTTCCGGAATTTTGGCGCCGGTTTGTTCAAGCGTTAAAAAAGACTCGGGGAAAAGGCTGCCGTCAAGCGTAAGTTGGTAAAGCTCCGGTGCGCGATATACTGATATGCGTTTGCCGCCGCACTGGAACCAAAGGCGCGGCTGTTGCTGCTCCTCCTCCAGTCTAATCGGCAAGGATTTATCAAAATGGATAACAATACTATCCCTACCATCCATTCCGGCATTTCCCGCACGGATTACCGCCGATGGTTTAGGGAACTCGGTACGCAGCGGCAATCCGGATTCGGTGCATAATTCCGGCGGGATAACACCGCCGTCGGCCGCCGTACCGTACCACAGCGTACTATCCTTTAACCAGCCGTATCGGACGGGGACAACCGCCGCGCTTTTCAGCGTGAGCGCAGCCTGCGAATAAACCATAAAACCGCGGATATCTGCCGGAGGCGCCGCTATACCTGCAAATCCGATGCTAACGGTAAAAGCGCCGCGCGGCAAGGTTTGCGCCGTAACGGGATGCTGTGGAAGGATATTTTTTTTCAGTTTACCGGAAGCGGTAAAATCGCTTGCATAGAGCAGCCCTGCAATAAATTCGGCAGAATGAGTTTGGGCGGAGCTTGATGTACCGCCCGATTTGGCCGCGGCGGGGAGCGGTTCAAACTCCAGTTCCAGAGCGTATAAACCGGAAGCTGTTAAGTTGAGCATTTCGGGACTTTTTTCAAAGGCATAGTACAGAGCACCGGATTCTTCCGGCGCGTTTATTGTCCCCGCCCGCGCATTGCGGTTTAAAGCTTTGAGCGGTGCATACCGTTGTGTGTTGGACGCATGTGTAATAGAGGTATGCGTAGAAGCAGGATATGCTCCTGTCTCCTGCACATCGGACGGTAATGCAAGCGATACGGATAGAGCGGTATAGGTGCAGGAGGTACACAGCAAAGCGGTAAAAATAAAAACAAGGACGCCCCGCAGCAGAATATGCATGTTTTTACTTTATAGCTGCCTTTAAAGCGTCAATTTTGTCGGTTTTCTCCCAGTTAAATTCGGGGCGGCCGAAGTGCCCGTAGGCAGCGGTCGCTTGATAAATAGGCTTACATAAATCCAGCGTTTTGATAATACCCGCGGGGCTCAGGTCGAATACCTGACGAACGGCTTTTTCGATTGCATCCTCGGGTACTTTTGCCGTACCGAAGGAATCTACCCGGATGGATACGGGGAACGGTACGCCAATAGCGTAGGCAAGCTGCAATTCGCACCGGTCGGCAAGACCCGCGGCAACGATATTCTTTGCAACATATCGAGCCATATAGGCAGCGGAACGGTCTACCTTGGTCGGGTCTTTACCGGAAAAAGCGCCGCCGCCGTGCCTACCCATGCCGCCGTAGGTGTCCACAATAATCTTTCTGCCGGTTAAACCGGTATCGCCGAACGGCCCCCCAATCACAAATCTGCCGGTCGGGTTAATAAAGAATTTAGTTTTTGCATCGAGTAAACCGGTCGGTTCCAGAACGGGTTTGATAATCGTTTCAACGATGGCATCCGTCAGGTCGGTATGAGAAATTTCGGGGCTATGCTGATGGGAAATAACAACGGTATCGATACGTACGGGTTTGTCCCCTTCGTACTCTACCGTTACTTGACTTTTTGCATCGGGACGCAGCCAATCGATCTCTTTAGACTTACGCAGCTGAGCTGCTTTCCGCAAGAGTTTGTGCGCATACATGATAGGAGCAGGCATCAATTCCGGTGTTTCCCTGCACGCATAACCGAACATCATTCCCTGATCCCCTGCACCCATCTGGTCACGGTACTCGCTCAGTCCCGTACCGTTAACTCCCTGCGCAATATCGGGAGATTGGGCGTGAATCATACTTAAAACAGCCATGGAATTGCAGTCAAGGCCGAATGCCGAATCGGTATAACCGATTTCCCGTGCAATAGCACGGACTGTTTGCTGTATATCAACAAAGGTATTGGTGGTAATCTCGCCGCCGACAAGGATTAACGCGGTAGAAGCAAAGGTTTCGCACGCAACATGACTTTTAGGATCGTCGCGCAAACAGGCGTCCAGCACCGCATCCGAAATTTGATCGCAAAGTTTATCGGGATGGCCTTCACCGACCGATTCCGAGGTAAATAATTTTCGTCCGTTCATGATTACTCCTATAAAAGCTATAAAGCAGGCGTAATCATACCGCTATCGGTTTAAATGTACAAGCAGTCGGAAAGAGCTGTATAGATTTTAACAGGAGAACATCGCATCAGTAAAGACGCATAAAAAAACGCAGCGCTATGAGACGCCGCGTTTTTTTATGTAGTTTATATGTAGTTTAACCGATGCCTCCGTAGAACATACCGAGGATGTATACGATAAGCGTAAGTCCGCAATAAATATACTTTCCTTGCACAACATATACACTGCTGACCGGTTTTAAACGCCCTTTTGAAACTTCGTTTAAAACGAAATCTTTACCGCATATCCAGAAGAACATAATACCGGCAAGCAAGGCTCCGAGCGGGATTATGTAGATACTGATAACGTCCATCCATGTACCGAGTACGTTTCCGTCTTCGACAATCAGTCCTACAACCAATCCGAGGCCGAGTACGATTGCAAGCGCCGTTTTTCGGCTCAGCTTAAATTTTTGCTGCAGCATTTCTACCGGTGTTTCATACAGATTGATTAAAGATGTAATTCCAGCGAATAATACTGCAACAAAGAAGATGATAGAAAACAGCGTACCGGCCGGCATTTCTTTAAAGATCATCGGCATGGTAATAAACATCAGGGGCGGCCCTGCCGACGGCTCAAGGTTATACACAAAAACTGCAGGAATGATGACCAATGCGGCGAGCAATGCAGCGAGCGTATCGAACACCGCGGTAAACTTCGCGCTGGTAGGTGCGTCTTCATCATCCTTCAAATAGCTTCCGTACACAACGGTACCGCTGCCTGCGAGGGATAACGAAAAGAAAGCCTGTCCAAGCGCATATACCCACGTTTTTATGTCCCCTAATTCGCTCCAATCCGTTTTAAAGAGGAACTTATAACCGTCGATTGCTTTCGGTAATGTTGCAACGCGGATTGCAAGGATGATGAACAACCCGAAAAACGCCGGCATCATCACCTTGTTGACTTTCTCGATACCTGATGAAACACCGGCCGCCATTATTGCGAAACATCCGATAATCGCAATAATATGCCACGGTAAGCTCGAAATCCGCCCTGCGATAGCACCGAAATATGCCCCGCTGTTTTCCGCCGCCAGCATGGAACCTGAAAAAGAGCCAACCGTAAAGCGGATAATCCAGCCGACAACGACCGTGTATCCGATTGCAATACCGAGCGAACCGATAACGGGAATCCAGCCGATGGCCTCTCCCGAATTATTGCCGCGCATTTGAGTCGCTTTAAGGAACGCACCGTGCGGCCCTGTTCTCATAGCACGGCCTAAGCACATTTCTTCAACGACCCCGGTATATCCGATAACAATAACAAAAATAATATAGGGAATTAAAAAAGCAGCTCCGCCGAACTGTCCTACACGGAACGGGAATAACCAAATATTTCCCATCCCGACTGCGGAACCGATACAGGCAAGAATAAAACCCCACTGTGAACTGAATTGATCACGTTTTGCTTCTTTATTCGCCATAGCCTCCTCCTTTTTACAAACAGACAGCCGGTGCTTTCCGGCCTCTGCTTGTAGCGGCTATTTAATGGGTTCCAAATGAGCTTGGAAGTGACGCAAAATCGGCGGTTCCCAAATGATGCGGTAGCCCTTTACTTGCGAAGCTCGTTCTTTGATGTTGATTAACGCTGCGGCAATCACATCCAAATGAGCTTGAGTGTACACGCGCCGCGGAATGGCGAGTCGTGCGAATTCAAATTCGGATTTAATCTGCTTACCCGTTTCCGGATCATTACCGAGCATGAACGACCCGATATCGCACGTACGGATACCCGCTTCTTTATACAGCTCTACGCAGAGCGTATGTCCGGGGAATTCGTAGTAGGGGATGTGCGGGAACATTGCGTTTGCATCGACGTAAACACCGTGTCCTCCTGCAGGATTTTGAATGGCAACGCCTGCATCGAGCAGTTGAGATGCCAAATACTCCATAGAAGCGTTCCGGTATCTTAGATATTCTTCATCGATACCTTCATAAAGACCGATAGCCAAGGCTTCCAGATCGCGGCCGGAAAGACCGCCGTACGTGATAAATCCTTCAAAAGAAATACAGTTGCCCTTAATGAGTTGATAGATCTCCTTGTTGTTTTTAATTCCGATAAGACCGCCCATGTTGACGATTGCATCTTTCTTTGCGCTCATCGTAAAAGTGTCTGCATAGCTGAACATTTCGCGGACGATGTCTTTAATGGATTTATTGTTATACCCTGCTTCGCGTTCTTTGATAAAATAGGCGTTTTCGGCAAAACGAGCTGCGTCGATGTTAAACAAAATGCCGTATTTTTTTGCGACTGCGGAAACTTCGCGGATATTCTGCATCGATACGGGCTGACCGCCGGCGGAGTTGTTTGTGATGGTCATAACGATCATGCCGACATTTTCTTTTCCGTATTCGTTGATAAATTTTTCCAGTTTTTCAACATCCATGTTTCCTTTAAACGGAGCATAAACGGACGGTTTTTTTGCTTCCGCACAAACGCAGTCTACCGGTTTTCCGCCGGATAAGGTTACGTGCGCCCGTGTCGTATCGAAGAACATATTGGAAATTGCAAATTGTCCTTTCTTAAGCAGTAAAGGGAACATCACTTTTTCTGCTGCACGTCCCTGATGCACCGGCTGGATAAATTCGTATCCGAAAATATCGCGTCCCGCTTCTACCAATTTAAAATAACTTTTGCCGCCGGCATAAGCCTCATCACCGACCATTACACCCGCCCATTGCTTATCACTCATCGCGTTTGTTCCGCTGTCGGTTAATAAGTCGATGTACACATCTTCACCGCGCAGGTTAAACATGTTGTACTTGGCTGCTTCAAGCTTCTTGATGCGCTCTTCGCGGGTGGTCATTTTGATGGGCTCTACCATTTTGATTCTAAACGGTTCCGGCACATACTTTTTCATTCGATTTCCTCCTCGATCTGAATATTTGTGCGGTTTTGTAAGATAAATCCTTATCCATCCACACTATTCAGTATTACTAAAAGTATAGCGCCGGTTTTTTTAGCCGTCAACTTTAAAATATGCGGCATCATCAGGTGAAAACGCATCAAATGTTTGTGCGTTATGCCCGATACTATAATTGAGGGCAATTTGCAAACGAGAGATTCTCGCGTTATACATCAAAGAACCTACCCACATTATGAATTATTATTTTTTCGGAGGAGTCCAATGAAAAAACGTTTTTCGCTTCGTTACAAACTTATCTTGATTTTCGGTTTGTTAATTGCACTGGGGTTATCAGTTGAAGGTTTCCTTGCGGTCTATACGGCACGGAAAGCGGTAACCGAAAAAATTGAAGATCATTTAATCGGTAAGGCGGTTGATACGGCGGAGATTATTGACGGACGTATAACTGCCATGTTTCAGTTTTTAGAAGGTATTACCCGTATGCCGATTATTCAAGATTCTTCCGTATCCTATCAGGAAAAAATGGGACATCTTATCAAAGAAGCGCAGTTCAATAACGTGTTGAAAGAATTGTATATTGCCGATCCGTCGGGACTGCAGCATAATGTCGACGGTACGACAGAAGACTACCTAACCGATCCTTGGTTTGCCGAAGCTGTTACCGGTAAAAGGTTTGTCGGTGTTCCCGATCCCGATGAAACACGCGGAAATGCTTTGTTTATTGCTTTTTCCATGCCGATCTATGATAGCAATAAAAATTTAATCGGTGTGTTGGGGGCTGATGTTGACGGTCATTGGATATCCGAACAGATTAAAGATATTGTCGTCGGTAAAACAGGTTATTGCTATATCATCAATTCCGAGGGAACAGTTATAGCGCATAGAGACACTTCGATTGTCGATAATTTTGGAAATTCGCAACAACGGGCGCAAAAAGATGCACAGTTTAATTCGCTTGCAAACTTTGAGAAAAACGCCCTGCAAAACAGTAAAGCTACAATCGGCAGTTACGCCTATAACGGTATTTCAAATATTGCAGCCCATGCTCTGATAAAGACGACGGGTTGGACTGTCATTATCAAAGCGCCGTATAGCGAATTTATGGGAACAGTTGATGCATTGCGTTGGTCATTGTATATCATCGGCATCGCTGTTATTGCAGTTGCGCTGATTATCGTCTACTTCGTTGCTCGTGCAATCGTTAAACCGATTCGGAATGCCGTAGCCGCCTTGCAGAATATTGCACAAGGCGAAGGAGATCTAACGGTGAGGCTTCCTGTTCATGGTAACGATGAAATTACCGATATGGCGGAGTATTTTAACGAAACAATCGAAAAAATCGGTGTTTCTATTCGGCATGTTGGGATGAATAGTACGGATCTGGAAGAAATCGGAAATGAGCTTGCTTCCAATATGACCGAAACCGCAAGTGCAATAAACGAAATCAGTGCAAATATCGAAGGAGTAAAGCAGCAAGCTTTGACACAAGCGGCAAGTGTTACCGAAACCGCGGCAACGGTCGAAGAAATTGTCCGTACTATTAAACAGCTTAATATCGGTATTGAAACCCAAGCAGCAAGCGTTGCTCAATCTTCTTCTTCCGTAGAAGAAATGGTCGCAAATATCGCTTCTATCGGGCAAACGCTTGACAAAACCGACGAGGCAATCAAAAACCTGACAACGGCAACCGGTGACGGCAAAGCGACACTTGTTACATCAAACGCCGTAACACAAAAAATTGCAGAGGAATCGGGCTCGTTGATGGAAGCGTCGAGTGTTATTCAGCATATTGCATCGCAGACGAATCTGCTTGCAATGAATGCCGCGATAGAAGCTGCCCATGCGGGAGAGGCGGGGAAAGGTTTTGCCGTTGTTGCGGATGAAATCCGTAAGCTTGCGGAAGACTCTGCAACGCAGGGTAAAACTATCACGGCAACACTGAAAAGCCTATCCGGAGAGATTGAAACGCTGTCTACTTCGTCCAAAACGGTGGAAGAGAAGTTTAATACGATTTTCACTCTTGCCGAACAGATTAAGGAGATGAGTGCCCGTCTTACCGAATCAATGCGGGAACAAGAAAACGGAAATAAAGAAGTATTAACCGCTATTAAGAATATCAATATGGTAACGGTAGAAGTGCAGGCCGGATCTGAAGAGATGCTGAAAGGCGGCGAAGGAGTCGCACAGGAGATGAGAAAATTGGACGACCTTACCCGTATGATTACCGGCAGTATGAATGAGATGGCGGCGGGAGCAACGCAAATCAACAATGCCGTGCAGGAAGTGAACGAGATTTCGCAGAAAAATAAGCAGAGTATTGAAGTGTTAGCCGCTGAAGTTTCTAAATTTAAGATATAGCCGAAACGAGGGTAGTGTCTATAAATTGTTTAAAGAGGCTGCCCAATATTGCATGAGGATGCCGAAAGCAACCGCCACATTGAGCGAGGCCTTAATGCCCTTCATCGGAATGCTGACAATACCGGCGGAAGCTCTTTTGAGGGCTTCCGCGCTGAGTCCCAGTTCTTCGGAACCGAGCAGTACGATGCCCTGTTTAGGGAAAGGGAAAGAGGTTATCGGTGTTCCGCCGGTTTCAAGGGCAAAAACGGGGAGACCGGCAGGCATGGATCCCAGCGGACAATACTCCCACGGCAGAAAGCGGGTGCAGCCCATCGCCGACCGCTGTGCACGGGGCTGTTCGGGCGAAACGCAGCCTTCCGACAGCAGCAATTTTTCCGCGCCGAAAGCCTCCGCGGTGCGGAAAATGGAACCGAGGTTAAAGGGCGCACGGATATCTTCGGCATACACATATACGCCCGGGTAAAACGGGCGTACAGCGGCATCGGGCGTTAGTATTGCAGTATTGGGGTTCGGCGCGGTTGTGTCGTACTTAGGCGTACCTGTGCCGTAGCGCTGCCCCGGAGCGATTAAATCCCATTCGGAAGGCTGCACACCGCTTTGCCGGTACAGCGCATGGCGCAGCGTATTAAAGAGTACGCGGTAATCTCCGGCGGTCAGAACTCCTGCGTGTAGGGCAACTCGATAGGATTCGACGGCTGCGGTAATAGCGGTATCGGCCGGATAGATCGACGCAAGGTGTGTGCAAAGGCCTTCAATATAAAATGAATCGCAGGAAAGCGGAACGGCCGAATACGGCACATCAGCGGATGACGTAACGCATTCGGCTTCAAGTATTTCAAGGATTTTAATAACCTTGCGTATCTTTTGAGTAGGGGGCAGCCGGATAAGCTTAAAAAGCTCAATCATGCATTAATACGCTTGCTTTAGCAGCTCGAATATATCGTCGCTCCGCATCGGTTTCGGGATATAGTTCATAAAGCTTAACGATACGGCATCTTCGGAAATAGCAACGAGCTGCTCGATGGACAGGCCGATATCTTTTAAGCGGGTAGGCAGGTTAGCCTGCGCCAAACGGCGGCGGATTTCTTCAATAGCGGCCTTTGCCACAGCAAGCGGATCGACGCCGCGCGTATCGACATTCAGCATACGCCCGATCTTTAGCAGTTTGTCGAGGTTCGATGTCTGCGCATTTGTAAGGATATGGGGTAACAGAATCGTGCCGACTACCGAGCTGGAAATATTATAGCGGCTTGCACATGCAAGGGCGATTGCGCTGCCTAATCCCGGGCTGGAAAAAGAAATGCCGATGGCTGTTAAGCAAGCTGCTTCCGCAATAACCGTTTCGCGGGAAGCTCCGACGGAGCGTCCATGTTGCGGATCAAGCGATAGTAAAAAGCGATCGATTGCTTTACCTAAAATGGTTTCCGATAAGAAATTTGTTTTAGAAGAAGTATATCCTTCAAAAGCGATGCCAACTCCCTGCAGAATAGTCGCAGTCGTTGCATTCGGCGCAAGGTTTGAATAACAGGCGGTATCGAATACACAGAGCTTACAGAGGTCTTTCCGTATTTTTAACAAATTAATTTTCCGTGAACGCACATCGACAATCGGACTGAACGGTGTAAAGGTAAACGGCTCGCGGCATGTAGCGGGAACTTCGATAAAAGGAAGCGGTTCCGCCGTACAGGGTTTCCCTTCGATAAAGTCGTAGATTGAGCCGGATTCATTGTATAACGAGGCAACCGCGCGGCCTACGGCAACCGGTCCCATTCCGCCGGAAGCAATGACCGCATCGATAAAGACACCGCGGGCAAGGCCTAACGCGTTTTCGATAATATCGGAGTCGGCGGATCTCTTTACGCGGTCAAATACGAGGACGGATATACCCCGGTCTTCTAAAGCATCGATAATCTTTTTTGCAATACCGGTTTCGTGTAACAGGGGATCGACGATAAACAAGAACTTTTTTCCGAATTGAACGGCTTCCGCGCCTATTTTTGCTATTGAGTAACTTCCGAGGATAATATTGGATGTCAGTTTAAAGGTAAAATTAGCCATACTCGTTTCCGCCTTTATTTCAGGTGTTTCAGTGAGAAAACATACCGGCGATTAACGCCGCATGAAACGGCACACGGCAGTCCGATTGCGGGCTGCGCTCTATCTCCGTTTAGAGACCGTAATCGTCTAGTATCCTGTCAGCAACGAGTTCCAAAAGAGCATTATTTATATATGAAGGATCTTCAAATTTTTTCTTTACCTCAGCAACCTTATCTTCGCGAATGTCCGGTGCATTTCTTACTGCTTCCAATGCGATATTAGCATCCGATAATACTCGCGCTTCGCTTGAAACGGAAACCGCATCGGCCTTATTCAATATCTCAGTCCTCTGTGTCCGCTGAATAGGTTGTACAGGTTTTACAGGATCAATTCCGTTTAGTCTATCAATCGTCATGTTCTTTCCGCCTTCCATAGCTTATATCGGCATTTTTATCGAAAAAATTAAGACCTCCCGGACACAAAAACCGAGAACTCGCCTTTTATCGATTGCCGCTCCTGTAATGTATGTAAAATATCCGATACCTCACCGGATAAAATTTCTTCATGCAGCTTTGTCAGCTCACGGCCGACCACAACCTGCCTCTTGCTGTCAATATCGGCAATATCCTGTAGAAGCTTGATAATTCTGAACGGAGATTCGTAGAGGACAAAGCCTGTTTGCATATCGAAAAGCTCCTGAAGTCTCCGCTTTCTCCGCCCCTGCTTAGGGGATAAAAAGCCTTCAAACAGCACCGAAGAATCGCCTGTTCCCGCAATACTGACCATCACTGCGAAAGCCGAAGCACCCGGAATAGGAACAATGGGATATCCTGCCTCGCGTACCAGCTTGACAAGAACCGCACCCGGATCGCTCAAGGCAGGCGTTCCGGCATCGCTCGCATACGCGACATTCTTTCCTTCCGCCAAGAGACCGATGATCTTTTGTGCAGCCTCCGCCTCGTTCTGTGCCCTGCACGAAATAAGCGGTTTACGTATCTCAAAATGAGTTAAAAGTCCGAGTGTGTGCCGCGTGTCCTCGCAGGCAATATAGTCGGCTGCTTTGAAAATTTCCAATGCCCGTACCGTAATATCGCCTAAATTTCCGATTGGTGTTCCGACTATATATAACGATGCCACACCACAAGTATACTGCGTTTTATAGGTTGTCGCAAGTCTATGAATCGTGTATCTTATTTATATGGACACGTTTCTTTCACCTATTTCATGGTTCATTTTAGTTTTCGTCGGTGTACTATTAATGATTATTGCGTATTTTTTATTTACTATGAAGGGGAGAAAAACCGGAAATGCCAAATACTTACCGAAAGGGAAACCGGGAGCACCCGGCGTTTGTCCTATTTGCTGCACGGTATTAAAAAAAGACGAACAGCTTAAAACAAAGGTGTATCCATCGGAAGGAACCGACCGGTTATGTTCTATTTATGGGTGCCCTCACTGTTATCCGATAGTGGAACCCGATGCAGACCGTTTTTGCCCTGTTTGTAAAGCGCCTGTTCCGACCGATTCCTATCTGATTGCCCGCCTCTTCGACCGCGGTAAAAAGGATAGGCATGTCCATATTCTCGGATGCCGAGTATGCCGGCACGCATAAATCAAATAAACCGTATCCGCAGTTTTAACTACCGGCGTAAACGCTCTCTTACCGAAAAATTGCATATCGGCCGCGGAGATGCCGTTTCTTTTATCGGAAGCGGCGGCAAAACCACTTCCGTGATTACCGCGGCAAATGAACTTGCCTCTCAGGGATTGCGGGTTGCGGTAACAACTACAACAAAGATGGGTGTACACGAAAAGGAGCGGCTTAATTCTTCGGTATCTTTTTTCGGTACGGTAACCGGCCAAAAGCTGAGCGCTCCGCCGCTTGAGGTAATCGATCGGCTCTGCAATAGCTTTGATGTAGTTTTAATTGAAGCGGACGGCAGTAAGCGGCGGGCGGTTAAAGGATGGAACGATACAGAGCCTGTTATTCATCCCCGTACTACAAAAACGGTAGGGCTTATTTCAACACGGACGCTCGGTAAGCCGGTGAATGAAATATGGGTACACCGGCCGGAACGTTTTTTAAGCATTACTTCCGCAAAGATGGATAAACCGCTGCGGCTTACTCATATTATGCAGGCGGTTTTTCACCCGAGCGGACTTTTTTTAAGGGCGCGCGGTACCTGTTTTGTACTCTGTATTGCGCCGAGGAGCGAACATGAAGCAATCCGCACCGCTTATTATCGTGCGCGGGGCAGGCGATTTGGCCAGCGGGGTACTCGCAGCAATCCATATCTCCGGTTTTCGTGTCCTTGCACTGGAAACCGAAAACCCTTCCGCCATCCGCCGTACTGTAGCGTTCAGCGAGGCTGTAAGGCTCGGGCATTGCACGATAGAAGGAATTGAAGCGCGGCTTATTGCAAAAGAACAAGCTGCGGCGGTTGTATCTGCCGGAACTATAGCCGCTCTGTCCAATAGAGACGCGATTGCAGCCGGTATCGAAGCCGGCGCTGTCACGGATGCTAAAGCAAACCGCTCAACTTTTATCCCCATTGCAGTTGACCCTACAGGAGAACTGATTGAAGCTTTGCATCCTGCCGCCGTCGTGGATGCCATCATTGCAAAGAAAAACTGCGGAACACATCTCGGTATGGCGCCGCTTGTGATTGCCTTGGGGCCGGGCTTTACCGCCGGTCAGGATGCGCATATCGTTATCGAAACCATGCGCGGGCATAACTTGGCGCGTTTAATTTATCAGGGAACAGCCCTCCCCAATACCGGCGTTCCCGGGCTTGTCGGCGGAGAAAGCGCCTTGCGGGTTATCCATGCGCCGGCCGCCGGCATGCTGTATGTTTTACGGGACATCGGCTTCTCCGTTACCCGCGGCGAAATCATCGCCCGCGTCATACATCCTGACGGCAACGTTACTGATGTTTCCGCTTCGATTAACGGAATAATCCGCGGTATGCTGCCTGACGGCTTTATTGTTCACCGCGGTCTTAAAATGGCCGATATAGACCCGCGCCTTACTGAATTGAACAACTGCTTTACCATCTCCGACAAGGCGCGCGCGCTCGGCGGCTCCGTCCTGACAGCACTGCTTTCCGGCGGTATTACGCCGTAAGGCTTATGCATGCGGCGAAATATGATGCCTGTTTGTAAGAGCGCATATTTCTCCCTCTTTTTATATTTCCGTTTTTCAGTTATGATAGCGGTAGTTAAGGGGGAATAAGATGAAAAGTTCACTGCTTAATCAGGCTTTATCCGGAGCTGCCGTGCCGGTTTCCGCTCTATATAGTCAAAAAAGCTGCGGTGTCGGCGAGTTTTCCGATCTTATTCTTTTTGCGGACTTTTGCAAAAAAACAGGACTGCATATTATCCAGCTTTTACCCGTCAATGATACGGGTACCGACAGTTCTCCTTATAATGCACTTTCGGCTTTTGCACTGCACCCCATCTACATCTGTTTAGACGATATACCGGAAGCACGTACATTTAAAACCGATATAAAAAAAATGAGGGCTGCTTTTGAACCGCAAACACCGGCAGAGCGGTTTAAGTATCGGCAGATATTGCACGAAAAAAATGTATTGCTGCATGCCGTATTTAATAAGGCCGAAGCGCAGATTATTGCAGATTCTCAAGAAGGCGAATTTGCCGAATGGATAAAGGCAAATCCGTGGATTATCGAATATGCTGTATTCAAGAATATTAAGCGCCAAAACTATCATGCATCATGGAAGGATTGGAAAGAGTGTGCTGATATGCGTTCTCCTTCAGCGGTTAAAATAATCGATGCATGGAATGATCCTGTTTTGAAGCGTGAGCATTTATTTTATGCGTGGGTACAAATGCATCTGCATAAGCAGTTGCTGAAAGCAGTTACCTATTGCGCCGATAATGGAATCCTTGTAAAAGGCGACATTCCGATTTTGATGAACGAGGATTCGGTGGAAGTATGGGCGCATCCCGAATATTTCCGCAGCGATCTCCGCGCGGGCAGTCCTCCCGACGGGGATAATCCTACCGGGCAAAATTGGGGATTCCCTATTTATAACTGGGTAAATTTAAAAGCAACCGGTTACGGGTGGTGGAAGGAGCGGCTCCGTCATGCGTCGCAGTATTACCATGCGTATCGGCTCGATCATATTTTAGGCTTTTTTAGAATTTGGGCAATTGCCGAAGGGGAAACAACAGGGCTTTTAGGGAAACCGATCCCTTATTCGGAAATAACGATAGATGATCTACAAAAAGCAGGCTTTTCAAAAGACCGAATCCGATGGATGGTGGAACCGCACATCAATACCGATATCGTTCAAAATACGGTACATGGCGACTATCTGTATGCACACGGACTGTTACACAAAGTTGCCGATCGAATCGGTACGGAGGAGCTTTGGGTTTTTAAAGAGGAAATACAAAGCGAAGCGGATATAAACCGCTGCGGGTTGCCTCCGGAAGTGGAAACGGTTTTAAGGCAAAAGTGGACTGACCGTATGTTGGTAAAAGCCGGAAAAGACCTGCACGGTTCAGCCGTGTATACGGCAGCATACCTGTACCGGAATACAACTGCGTGGAGAACGCTATCGGCGGATGAACAAAGGCATTTTTCCGCACTCGTAGAAGAAAAAGAAATTCAGCAGAATCAATTGTGGGCAACGCAAGCGGAAGATATTTTAGCGGAGCTGTGCGCGTCCGTCGATATGCAGCCTTGTGCAGAAGATTTAGGCGCAAAACCTGCTGTTCTGCCGGAAATTCTGGAAAAATTACATATCTTGAGCCTTAGAGTATTCCGGTGGGAACGCAACTGGGAAAAATCCGGGGCTCCTTTTATTCCGTTGCAAGATTATCCGAAAGAAGCTGTTGCGGTAACCTCCGTGCACGATTCTTCGACAATGCGGCAATGGTGGGAACAAGAGCTTTCGTATGCCGATATGCTTTCGTTCTTTGATGCCGTGCATATTGACGGAACAATGCGGAAAGCATTGTTCCCTATCGAAGGGAAAAAGCCTGCCTATACAAAAGATTTAGCCGCGGGGTTATTGAGTGTCTTAGTCAAAGTTCCGTCAGTGTTTGCAATCTTCCCTATACAGGATTGGTTGGGACTTATAATCGACGAATTACCGGCAGTTAAGGCGCAGGATGAGCGGATTAATGTGCCCGGTACGGTTAGCGAGTCGAACTGGACATACCGGCTGCCGCTTCCGATAGAAACTTTGGGCAAGAATAAAGAATTGATAAAGCAATTGCGGAGTATAACCGCATTACGGCAAATATCCTGAAAAAACGTTTAAAAAGAGGTTTACTATGCGTGTATTGGTTATCGGTGGAGCCGGGTATATTGGCAGCCATGTAGTTAAAGCAATGTTGGAAGCCGGTCATTCGGTTACGGTATTCGACAATTTATCGACGGGACAGCTTTGCAATATTTTTCCGGGTACGGAATTCATTGCAGGTGATACCCGGCATAGCGACGACATCGATGCGGCCTTTTCCCGCGGATTTGACGGAGCGGTGTATTTAGCAGCGTTTAAGGCAGTCGGGGAGTCGATGGTGAACCCCGAAAAATACTCCGTCAATAATATCTCTGCAACGATGAATATCTTAAACGCAGCGGTTAAGCACGGCTGTCTCCGGTTTGTGTTTTCATCATCAGCTGCCGTTTACGGTTCTCCGGAATATCTCCCCATCGATGAAAAGCATCCTAAAAATCCTGAAAGTTACTATGGTTTTACTAAACTGAAAACCGAAGAGTTTTTGCAGTGGTACGATCGGCTTAAAGGACTCAAATTTGCGTCGTTGCGGTATTTTAATGCGGCCGGATATGATCCGTCCGGCGCCGTTAAGGGGCTTGAACGGAACCCGCAGAACCTTTTACCGATCATCATGGAAGTCGCGGCCGGCATGCGGAAGGAGCTCCAGATTTTCGGCAATGATTATCCCACGCGCGACGGTACCTGTATCCGCGATTATGTCCACGTGAGCGACCTTGCGAAAGCGCACACCGACGCGCTGCAGTATATCGACAAAACCGACAGCAGTCTCATCGTCAACCTCGGCAGCGAAGTCGGCATTACCGTCAGCGAAATGCTGACAGCAGCGCGTTCCATTACCGGAAAGGAAATCCCTGCACGCTTTGTCGGCCGCCGCCCCGGAGACCCTGCCGAACTTTATGCAACATCGCAGCATGCCCGCGAAACAATCGGTTGGGATCCCCAATATTCCGATATAAAAACCTTGATCGAATCAACATGGAATATGTATAAAAATCTGTAAGGGATAGGGAACACTTTTTAAAAGCATGGGCATCTCTAAAAACTCGGTTAGATTTTTAGAGATGCAAGGAACAGAAAAATCACAGCTGTGTGCAAAAAAAAGCCTCTCGAAGCAAAACTTCCGAGAGGTTTTCGTTAATAAGTAAGAAGAAATTTAAGAAAAGAATTTTTCAAGCTCACTCATATCGGTGGTTTTTAACAGATCGTTTCCGTCTTCGTCAAGCACGACCACCATCGGAGCTGCAGATACGCCATGCGCACCCATAAAGCTTTTCCCTTCATCGGATGACGCATCCATAACCTTTTTATCGACATCAGGCAAACTATTGCAGTATGTTTTTAATTTCTCACTGACATCGTCGCCTGCCGTTAATACGTTTACAAGCATAAAACCTCCTTAAGTCTTGTTATCCGTTTAAGTATTTTAACCGGAGTGTGTATACTATTCGGTTAAAATACGGATAATATCGGACTTATCAGTTGCGTTGAGTATTTCTTGGCGTTTTTCCGCGCTTTTAAACAGTAGGCTAACCTCTGCTAAGAATTGCAGATGCGGCCCCGTTTTATCAATCGGCGAAAGCGTCATAATAAAAATGCGGCACGGTTCTTGATCCAGAGAATCAAAATCAACCGGATGATCCGAAATGCCGATACAGGCGACAAGATCGCTTACCGAATCGGTCTTTCCGTGCGGTATTGCAATGCCGTGTTTCATCCCGGTAGACATCTTGCGTTCGCGGTCTAACACACAGGCTCGGGCAACGGCTTTATCTTTTACTTTTCCTGCCTGAACGAGCATATCAAGTAATTCATCAATAATTTCCTCTTTAGAGGTTCCCTTTAAATGGAGATTGACAGTTTCAGGTGTCAAAACGGTTTTCAAGTTCATATCTTTAGTGTAAGGGACTTCGTAGGAAAAGTCAAGGATTTTATCTTTATATTTTCAACTTCAGATGAGAGTTCCGTTGAATATAGTAAAAGAATTGAAAGCTACTACATGTTAACTTATTCAGATGAGAATTAAAAGAATAATGGAGAATAGGGGATTCGAACCCCTGACCTATTGATTGCGAACCAATCGCTCTACCAACTGAGCTAATTCCCCAAAACATAGCGCTAGTATATAGTTTTTAGATAAATTGGGCAAGTGTTTTTGAACGTGTTTTTTTTGAAGAAAATTTATTTAGAAAGAAAAAAACGTCAAGCGTCTATTGACAGGTAGAGTGAATATATGATATTGTCCTTGCCGTTGCACCGCTTCACTGTCCCGCAGCGAACGATGCAGCAAGAATGAAAAGCGTTAAAGTTTTGCTACTTCCTTCTATTATTAGATAGTGTAAAGCTGAATAAACTTCTCATGGTGTTTTGCAAGACCGCATCCTTTTTTTTGGGCGTTGAGGTTTTGCGAAACGGTTATACCTTGAATGGTTTTTCTTTTTCTATTCACCGGCGCTTAGCGATAAGCGATGAAAAAAAAGTTGAAAAAAAGAAAAAAGACGCTTGACAAAACGAACGGTTTTGTGATACATTCTTTTTCGCTTGCGGCGCACTGAAACAGCACGCTTCAAGCGCATTGGTCTTTGAAATAAAAGGGAAGGGAAAGAAGAAAAAGCCAAAGAGCAAAATCTTTGGTAAGGAAAATAAGCGTAGAACAAAGAATAGAGGAGAAAGGGAAGTGTAAAGCGATGTAATAGTTGCTTTATGTAATTATTTCTTTTTTTTCTCAAGGTCAACGTTCCTAAAAATAAGAAACGGGACTTGCTTAAAATTATGAATATCAGACGCCCTTCGGGGTGTTTGAAATAAAATAATGGAGAGTTTGATCCTGGCTCAGAACGAACGCTGGCGGCGCGTCTTAAGCATGCAAGTCGAACGGCAAGAGAGAAGCTTGCTTCTCTCCTAGAGTGGCGGACTGGTGAGGAACACGTGGGTAATCTACCCTTAAGATGGGGATAGCTGCTAGAAATAGCAGGTAATACCGAATAGTCTCAATGGTTCATAAGAAGTATTGAGGAAAGGAAGCTACGGCTTCGCTTGAGGATGAGCTTGCGTCCCATTAGCTAGTTGGTGAGGTAAAGGCCCACCAAGGCGACGATGGGTATCCGGCCTGAGAGGGTGATCGGACACATTGGGACTGAGATACGGCCCAAACTCCTACGGGAGGCAGCAGCTAAGAATATTCCGCAATGGACGGAAGTCTGACGGAGCGACGCCGCGTGGATGAAGAAGGCTGAAAAGTTGTAAAATCCTTTTGTTGATGAAGAATAAGGGTGAGAGGGAATGCTCATCTGATGACGGTAATCGACGAATAAGCCCCGGCTAATTACGTGCCAGCAGCCGCGGTAACACGTAAGGGGCGAGCGTTGTTCGGAATTATTGGGCGTAAAGGGCATGTAGGCGGTTATGTAAGCCTGGTGTGAAATCCTGGGGCTTAACCCTAGAATAGCATTGGGTACTGTATAACTTGAATTACGGAAGGGAAACTGGAATTCCAAGTGTAGGGGTGGAATCTGTAGATATTTGGAAGAACACCGGTGGCGAAGGCGGGTTTCTGGCCGATAATTGACGCTGAGATGCGAAAGTGTGGGGATCGAACAGGATTAGATACCCTGGTAGTCCACACTGTAAACGATGTACACTAGGTGTTGGGGCAAGAGCTTCAGTGCCAAAGCAAACGCGATAAGTGTACCGCCTGGGGAGTATGCCCGCAAGGGTGAAACTCAAAGGAATTGACGGGGGCCCGCACAAGCGGTGGAGCATGTGGTTTAATTCGATGGTACGCGAGGAACCTTACCTGGGTTTGACATCTAGTAGACAGTCTTAGAGATAAGGCTTGGTAGCAATACCCTGCTAGACAGGTGCTGCATGGCTGTCGTCAGCTCGTGCCGTGAGGTGTTGGGTTAAGTCCCGCAACGAGCGCAACCCCTACTGCCAGTTACTAACAGGTAAAGCTTGAGGACTCTGGCGGAACTGCCGATGACAAATCGGAGGAAGGTGGGGATGACGTCAAGTCATCATGGCCCTTATGTCCAGGGCTACACACGTGCTACAATGGTTGCTACAAAGCGAAGCGAGACCGTAAGGTGGAGCAAACCGCAAAAAAGCAATCGTAGTTCGGATTGAAGTCTGAAACTCGACTTCATGAAGTTGGAATCGCTAGTAATCGCGCATCAGCACGGCGCGGTGAATACGTTCCCGGGCCTTGTACACACCGCCCGTCACACCATCCGAGTTGGGGGTACCCGAAGTCGCTTGTCTAACCTGCAAAGGAGGACGGTGCCGAAGGTACGCTTGGTGAGGAGGGTGAAGTCGTAACAAGGTAGCCGTACCGGAAGGTGCGGCTGGATCTCCTCCTTTCTTAGAGAAAGGTAATACTAAAAAATGCTTTGTAGTTGTACACAAAGCTTCCGCTTACTTTCCTTCTTCTTTCCCACCTTTTTTATATTGTTGGTTTGTAGTAAGGGGATATAGCTCAGCTGGCTAGAGCGGCGGCTTTGCAAGCCGTAGGTCAGGGGTTCAAATCCCCTTATCTCCAAAAGCGCAGCGTAAAATATTTTTATCGCCACGCACTGTTCTTTGAAAGATGAGGGAAGGGAAAGAAAGACTACTTGAAGGTGAGTTTTCTTGATATTAAAGGGGAAATGAGCTGGAGAGTAGGAAAATAAGGTGAAGAGAATAAGCTTAAGATAGCTGTGGAATTGAGTTTTTTCCGGTAAGGGGAAAGATGAGAGGAAAGAGCTAGGTTTAAGAAGAGAAAATAATATGGTCAAGCGAAGAATAGGTTTATGGTGGATGTCTTGGAGCCGACCGGCGAAGAAGGCCGTGATAAGCTGCGAAAAGCTTCGGGGAGGAGCACATATCCTGTGATCCGGAGATAGCCGAATGGGGTAACCCGATAGAAGTAATTCTATCATTACGCTCTTGAATAAAATAGAGAGGTAAAGCAATACTGAGTGAACTGAACCATCTAAGTAACTCAAGGAAAAGACATCAAACGAGATTCCGAAAGTAGTGGCGAGCGAAATTGGAAGAGCCCAAACCCGTTAAACGGGGGTTGTAGGGCTGCACGGGCTTACGTACAGCAAGTTTAGAAAGCGAATGTATAGCGGAAAGGTTTTGGGAAAGCCTGACAGAGAGGGTGAAATCCCCGTACGCGAAATACAGTCGTCTTGCCGGTGCAGTACCTGAGTACGGCGGGACACGAGAAATCCTGTCGGAATCCGGGTCGACCACGATCCA
>NZ_KE332512.1:2316745-2347197 GCF_000412995.1 Treponema vincentii F0403
ATAGTGTTACTGAGATTGGAGGTAGCGCTTTTTCCGACTGTACCGGTTTAACGAACATTGTGATACCCGATAGTGTTACTGAGATTGGAAATAGTACCTTTTCCGGCTGTAGCGGTTTAAGAAGTGTTAGCATCCCTGATAGTGTTACTAAGATTGGACATAGGGCATTTTCCGACTGTACCGGTTTAACCAGTGTCGTGATACCCAATACTGTTACTGAGATTGATTCGGACGCATTTGCCGGTTGTACCGGTTTAACAAGTATTGTGATACCGAACAGTGTTACTACGATTCATTGGTATGCATTCGGCGGCTGTGCTGGTTTAACCAGTGTCGTGATACCGAATAGTGTTACTGAGATTGGAGATGGGGCATTTGCCGGTTGTACCGGTTTAACACGTATTGTGATGCCCGCTAGTGTTACTAAAATTGGAAGCGGTGTATTTTCTCACTGTACAAACTTAATACATCTTATTGTTGATAACGCAAATACTATGTATTGTAGTGAGCATAATATTATTTTTACAAAGGATAACAAAAAGCTTATAGCTGCAGCAGGGGCTTTAAAAGGCCATATTGTTGTTCCCGACACTGTTACTGAAATCGGTGTCGATGCCTTTTCCGGTTGCACCGGTTTAACAAATATTGTGATACCCAATAGTGTTACTGAGATTGGACATAGGGCATTTTCCAACTGTACTGGTTTAGCACGTATTGTGATACCCGATAGTGTTACCGTAATTGGAGAAGCCGCATTTTTCGGTTGCACGGGTTTAACAACTATTGCAGTATCGGGCAGTGTTACTGATATTAGAAACGGCGCTTTTGCCGCCTGTGTGAACCTAATGCAGCTTACCGTTGATAATGCCAATGCGGTATATTGTGGCGAGGATAATATTATTTATATAAAGGATAAAAAAAAGCTTATAGCTGCAGCAGGGGCTTTAAAAGGCCATATTGTTGTTCCCGACACTGTTACTGAAATCGAAATAAATTCGTTCTCCGGCTGTACCGGTTTAACCGATATTATTATTCCCGATAGTGTTACTAAGATTGGAGACAGTGCCTTTTCCGGTGTTAGCTCCGATGCACATTTTACCGTTACGAATAAATTAATGAAAAAGAAGTTACTAAACAGCGGCAGCAATATACGGGATGAACAAATTACAGTTGACGTGAACTTGTAAACCAATCGGTAATTCGTAATGGAGAAAAGAATGGCATACAGTAATTCGAATAGCGCTTGTACAGCAGCAATGGATGGATATCCCGCCGATAAAATCTACTCGGTTGACGGCATACGTTTTACGATGAAATCGATAGCTGCCGTAACGGGCGGGCTTGTACGGTATAGTAACGAATTTAATATTGACAGAAAATATGCGATAGACTTGAGCGCATACCGGATAGGCGAAACACTCGTAACGCAGGAATTGTGGCAGGCTGTGATGGGGAATAATCCAAGTTTTTTTGACGGTACCGGAGGAAAAAAGAAATCCGGACTAAAAGAAGTTGATACGGCACCCGCAATCGGAGAAGAGCAGCCTAAGCGTCCGGTAGAAAACGTCAACTGGTATCAAGCGGTTGCCTTCTGTAATAAGCTCAGTATCAAACTGGGGCAGGAACCGTGCTATACAGTCTTCAAAGATGAAAAGCCGATCGATTTTAAGACGCTAGCGGTTGAGGAAGTTCCTACGAAAGAAGATACTGATTGGGATGATGCCGTATTGGACATGAACAAGAACGGATTCAGGCTGCCGACGGAAGCTGAATGGACGTGGGCCGCACAAGGCGGCACAAAGTTCAAATGGGCAGGTATTGGCACCAAACGGAAACTGAAAAACTACGCATGGTACGAAAAAAACAGTAATGGGATAACGCACGAAGTAAAAAAGAAATTGCCCAACGGGTACGGGCTGTATGATATGAGCGGAAATGTGTGGGAGTGGTGCTGGGATTACTACAACTATATTCCCAATCCGCTCCCGAAAAATTATGCAGGGAGGTCTTCCGGCGGTTCTCTGCGGCGGGTGGTACGCGGCGGCTGCTGTAACGATTCTTCGGATAACTACACGCTTGTGTATCACCGCTTCTGCATCAATCCTGCTCGAAGTATGTTGAATAATCTGGTAGGGGTGCGTTTAGTAGGCTTTTGAAAATATACGGCACTCGTCAAAACTATACATCCTTGTATAGTTTTGACTGTGAGTTTAGCATAAGCGCGAAACTCGCTACTGCTTAATACGAGCGGCATCCATGCCGCTGCTGAAAACAATCCTCGACGTATCAATACGTCCATCGAGGGCGATGGTTCCATGCAGCAGCGAGATTTGGGCTATGCACAAATCTCGTCGTTAAAAAGTGCTGGAGGGGGCATTAACAACGATAATGCTATGTTTGGAGACAAAGATGAAAGTGGCGGAAACTATGATGGATAAAAATTCGGGTGATATGGTTTATACGGTTGGCGGTATAAGTTTTACGATGAAGCTGATACCATCCGCAACTAACGGGCATATTGGGAATCGCCATGATGCAGACAATGAACCGCATACTGTTAGTCTAGCTTCATACCGGATAGGAGAAACCTTGATAACACAGGAATTGTGGCTTGCGGTGATGGGTAACAATCCGAGTTTTTTTACCGGCAGTCCTGCAAAAAAGGAAGCACAGTGCAAGCGTCCTGTTGACTGCATTAACTGGTATCAGGCTATAGCCTTTTGCAATAAACTCAGCATCGCCCTGGAGCTTGAGCCATGCTATACGGTCAGCGTCAATGGCGAGCTTATTGATTTGCAAATACTCACCGCTGATTCTATTCCCGCATCAAATAATGCTGACTGGAATAATGTTGTATTGGATATGAGTAAAAGCGGTTTCAGACTGCCGACGGAAGCTGAATGGGAATGGGCTGCAAGAGGCGGTTCAAACAGCGATGACAGTATGTGGGGTGAAGTAGAGAGCGGTATAGATATGGAAGAATATGCATGGATATTGGAAAACAGCGACAGCAAAACGCATGGAGTGATACAATAAAAGTGCAGCGCCAAAATTGCCGAAAAAGAGAGGAGGAAGGGCAATGAAACGGTACGATGAGAACTTTAAAATCGAGGCATTGAAGCTGTCGGACGAGATCGGAGTGAAGAAGGCGTGTGAACAGCTTAATGTGAACTACGGAACATTAGCAGGCTGGAGAAAGCAGCGGGTAAAGAAAAACAAAGAAGGAAAAAGTACAGATGCTGATATTCAAAGAGAGAACAGCCGCCTCAAGAAAGAAATAGCCGAGCTTAAAAGTGCGAATGAGATACTCAAGGATGCACTCGGTTTTTTCGTTCAAGACCGGAAGAAATAGAAAAGGATGGTCTTTTTGCTTACATCCACCACCGTACTGCTGACAAGCAATTTTCAGCACGGATGCTGTGCGCTGTTCTTCCGGTCAGCGAAAGCGGTTTTTATAAATGGAAGAGAAACAGGAAAAAAGTGAAAGCATGGCAGAAACTGCTCGCTCAAATGCATAAAATTCTCGATGAGGATGAAGAAAACAAGAACTATGGGGTGAGGCGTATGCAGATAGCACTTGAACAACGGGGCATTAAGCGTTCATTGTCGACGGTAAGACGCGCGATGGCACGAGGAAATCTGCTGCATGAAGACAGAAAAAGCCCTGACGGTCTTACAAAAGCCGACAAAAAGGCGATGAGACCGCAGAATATCATCAAACAAGACTTTAGTGCACAAGAGCCTTTGAGAAAATTGCTGACGGATATAACTCAGATACCATGCAAAGATGGAAAGCTGTACGTATCACCTCTTTTTGACTGCTATAATGGGGAGATCATTTCTCTTGCAATGGACACAAACATGAAAAAGGAACTATGTATAAAAACGATAACGGAGGCATACAAGAATTTTGATATACCAAGTGGAGCGATAATTCACAGCGATTGCGGAAGCCAGTATACAAGCGATGAGTACAAAAAGACGCTCGGACAGCTGCATGCGGTGCAGAGTATGAGTGGAGTTGGGAAATGCTGGGATAATGCCCGGATGGAAAGCTGGTTTGCAACGCTGAAAAAGGAAAAGATCTATCAGCTTGATACAACAAAACTGACCGTGGAGGAGGTCAAGACAATCGTCTGGAGATACACGTTTGCTTATTACAACACGAAACGTATCACGACAGTAAATCCCGATGGCTTACCTCCACTGGTATACAGGAAAACAGCAGCTAAAAAAAGTGCTGCTTAAATACATTTGGGGTATTTAGGCACTGCACTAATATTGACTATTCCAAAAGAAGCTTTGTTTTATGGTTATGCAGGATACCGGCAATCAGCTTTTTACAGAAAGTGTACTGGATGAGGTTCTTATCAGCCTGAAAAAAGGAACAGCAAATGAGAAAGAAACGGCAATGGAAATCATAAGAAATCTTGATTTGGCGGACTTTGCCGATCGTCATCCGCAGAGCCTTTCCGGCGGACAAAAACAGCGGCTCGCCATTGCCTGCGCCCTTGCATCCGGGCGGGACTTACTGCTTCTTGACGAACCGACCAGCGGCCTTGATTATGTGCACATGAAAGAAACCGCCGCGTTGCTGGAAAAACTTCGATCAATGGGCACAACAATTCTCGTTGTAACCCATGACAGCGAACTTATCCGCGCCTGCTGCACGAGGCGTATAACCGTATAAGTTTTTCCACATCACCACAGATACGGAATGATTTTGTATTTTACCTTCTTTTTATATTCGGTGTATCCGTCTAAATCTTTTTCAAGCACTGCTTCTTCGTTTATAATTCTTTTTGCAATAATGACAGGATATGCAAGAAAAACGACAAAAGAGATAAGAGAACCCAGCACCAAAGGCATCGACAGAAATAAAAAAATCGTTATGGTATACATAGGATGGCGAACGATCCCATACAATCCGGTATCAACGACCTTTTGCCCCTTTTGGACTTCAACCGTTCGTGATAAGTAGGCATTCTCCTTTAATACTTCCGCATAAAGCATATATGAAAGCAGAAATATAGCGGTACCTGTCCATGACAACCAATCGGGTGCTATTATCCATCCGAAGCGGAAATTCAATCCGGCTAAAACAAATCCCAAAAGAAACATTGCGGCACTTAAGTTTATCACCAGACGTTGTTCCGCTTGCGATTCTTTTGTATTCAAGCGTTTTTTGAGCAAGTCCGGATTTTTCAACAGTAATACAATTCCTGCGAAGAGCATCGGAATAAATAATATCCCCATCAACAACCATGCTTTCCAATAATGAAAAGTTCCTGCAGGCAAAAACAATAAAATTCCTATGGCCACCACGCCGAGAGAAAACTTTAACAGTGCTTTAAAGCATAAATCTTTTTCCATACAACCTCTTTTATATTCCCCTTCGCTCAGTTCTTTATGAGCTGTATAATTTTTTCACAATGCCTTTCTGTTATTTTTACGGAAACTTATCTACGGTTCTGTATATATTCTTTTCTGAGCTTATCGGCAATACCGCTCTTTTGAATATGGTGAATAAGATTTGCATGGGGAAACGGTATGGTTTTGATATCTTTATCATATTCTGTAATTTTTCCGGTTTCATTAAAAAGCGGACGCCCTTCTATCTTGCCGAACTTAATAAACTGTATCCAGTCCTTTTGAATTGCAATAACGGCAGCCTTATTTTCATCGGTAATGTGTATATTCATGTTATCTATGGTGCCGAAGAAAAATGCAAGTTCCGCCCCATGATATGAGCCGCGAAGTCCATTATATAGATTAGGAATATAATTCATTCTATATCCGTATACGGGAGATTTTTCTCCGATTTTTTCCATGAGGAACAGTGCACTTGAGTGAAATACAAGCAACTCCATGATTTGAATTTGTAAGTCTACGATTCCGTTTGCTTCCGGTTTTAGTTCGGATTCAAGAGAATCTGCAAATTCTCCGTATTTTTTCAACAGAAATTCTTTTAAATGTTCTTTGTTCTTTGTAATTCCAAGGGCTTTGTAGTACATCGGTAATTCAATCATGGAAAATTCATCTTTATTTGACCCTATCAGTACCGGCATACAAGGGAATGATCCTCGTTCCAACAGATTCATCGGGTGCTCTGTAAAAAACTTACCGTCAATGATATCATTTTGACCTCCTTTTAGTTTCATCAATTTTTTAGCCGACAATTTTTTCAGGTCTTCAAGTCCGTTTAAATGATTTTTTGACAGCATTTTTTCATATTCATTTTTTGCGAAATCATATTCAGACAGTATCGGGACATTTCCCGCACAAAGCATGAGTTTATGAAACAGTTTATTACTCAGCGGATTTAAATAATGATACAGGGCCGCGACTGCGCCTCCGCAATGCCCCATAAGTGTAATGTTTGTATTATCTCCGCCGAATGAGTTGATATTATTATGAAGCCAAGTTAAAGCTGCTTGCTGATCAAGGTAGGAAAGCGACCCTCTTACTTCTCCTTTTTCAAAAACAGGCATATAGCCGAAGTTTCCTATTCGATAAGTAATTGTAACCGCTATAATACCTTGCTCGGCAATATGCGCCATTGTGTATATCGGAACCGTTCCCGATCCTTCTCCTCCGCCGTGTAAAAATACAAGCACCGGTTTCTTTTTCGTAAAATTGTCAGGCGCCCATATATTTACTACAAATGCATTTTCCGTTTGGGTATCCTTTAACGGTTGAAATTCCGGACGCAGCATATGATGTTTCATTAAAATATTTAAAAACAGCGGATATTTTCTCTGCGGAAAGCATACTGTCTCCGTTCGGTTAATTACTGTTTCCGGTGTATAGTCTTTTTTATTAAGAATTTTTGCATATTCAAATCTTTTTCCTTGTGCATAGGGGACGCCCAATATAGAATACACTGTCCTGCCTTCTTCCGTTTTTCCGACTATATCCGCATATACTCTGCCGATTTCTGTCTGTACTGTTTTCATTTTATATCTCCGTTATGCAAATTTTTATCTCTTATTATTTATAAATAGCATATCGTTTTTAAGATACATTTTCTATCAGTCGGCAGATCAACGTCGGATTGCCTATATTCTCAATACTTATATTTTTTTGTATAATCGCAGAGTGTCAATTAAAAGAGATTTTTTCAGGGGATTCCGAATAAGTGATAGGGCATCTCGAAAACCTGACCTTGGGCGAATTTGTTCGAGATTTAAAGAAACGATATGAGAGAATCAAATCAATTAAAAGAATGTCAGAAACTTTGGGCAGCACATAAGTATCTCGTTCTCAGTAAGTCCGGCTCTATTTATAACGAGATTCGCGAGTATTTAAAGCGGGAGAATGCACAAGTGCGGCATGTGTTGACTCTCATTGATCAGGCGTGGACTTTACCGGAGAATCGAGGACAAGTCTGCAACGCGTTTCAGCATATCTGGGGATATTTTAAGAAGCAGGCTACTCAGGATGAAAAGGCGGAGTTTATGTATTGTTTGGAGCAATATCGCAGCGGTCAGGCGGAACAGGAAATTTTGCTGGGCGCTGTTCGCAAGCTCCTTGCAGTCTACCCTAACAAGTATTTGCAGCAATCGCATCTATTATTCGGAGAACAAGATGAGACTGTGGCATCAAGATATGATTAACAAACTCCCGCGTCAACAGCTGTTGAAGCTGAACTCAATAATTGGCACTTAGAAAGCAAAGAAATAAATCAAGTGTATAAGTTGGCGAGTAAATTTATTAGCTGACACATGAGAAGTTGTGGAGGGGTAAACTGGCACGGCATATTATTGTAGTTGCATATGACCCGAGATGGGTTGAGCAATATAATTCAGAAGCATTAAAAATAAAAGGGATCTTGCAAGATAACTGCGTTACAATTCATCATATAGGCAGTACAGCTGTTAAAGGACTTTATGCAAAACCAATCATTGATATTATGCCTGTTGTGCATAGCCTTGAAGAAGTAGATGGGGTCAGCACTGAATTTGAGAAAATCGGCTATGAATATATGGGCGAGTTCGGAATCAAAGGACGACGCTATTTGCGCAAAGGCGGCAACGACAGGACGCATCATATTCATATTTTTTGCGAAGACAATACTGCTGATATAAGCCGCCATTTGGCAGTCAGAGACTATCTCAGAACGCACAAAGATGTTTGCGAAAAGTATTCTGCCTTAAAACGCACGCTTGCCCAAAAATATCCCTACGATATAGACAGCTACTGCGACGGAAAAGCTTCTTTTGTTCGACAGATGGAAAAGAATGCTGTAATATGGAAAGAACAGGCAACATAATTATTGTCCGAGCTTTTTAAACGATAAATTCCAGCTTGCCTAACTCAAACAATTAAATAAGAAGCTACAAAGTAATTCACAAACTAGTAAATCTGCTGCTGCCTGCATCAAACCTGAGATAATACCGTTTACAAAAGTATTGCGTTTGCATTGCTTTTGTAGTATCTTAATACTAAGAGGTAACTATGAAAACAGCAGTTTTACAAACACGGATAGATAAAACGCTCAAACAGGATGCAGATGCTTTTTTCGAATCAATCGGAATGGATACGACAACTGCGATACGTATCTTTTTAAAGCAAACGTTAATCCAGCGTAAAATCCCCTTTGAAATCGTTCAAGATAATTCTTTTTATTCGGATAACAATATAAAGGCTTTGGAACATTCTAAAGCTCAAATGGAAAATGGGCAGCATTCAATCCGTGAGCTTGTCGAGGTGTAACAATTGCATAAAGATTTTTCAGATGATGCGTGGGCTGATTACACCTATTGGATAATGCAAGATAAAAAAATTCTCAAAAAACTAAATCTGGAGTGATACAATAAAAGTGCAGCGCCAAAATTGCCGAAAAAGAGAGGAGGAAGGGCAATGAAACGGTACGATGAGAACTTTAAAATCGAGGCATTGAAGCTGTCGGACGAGATCGGAGTGAAGAAGGCGTGTGAACAGCTTAATGTGAACTACGGAACATTAGCAGGCTGGAGAAAGCAGCGGGTAAAGAAAAACAAAGAAGGAAAAAGTACAGATGCTGATATTCAAAGAGAGAACAGCCGCCTCAAGAAAGAAATAGCCGAGCTTAAAAGTGCGAATGAGATACTCAAGGATGCACTCGGTTTTTTCGTTCAAGACCGGAAGAAATAGAAAAGGATGGTCTTTTTGCTTACATCCACCACCGTACTGCTGACAAGCAATTTTCAGCACGGATGCTGTGCGCTGTTCTTCCGGTCAGCGAAAGCGGTTTTTATAAATGGAAGAGAAACAGGAAAAAAGTGAAAGCATGGCAGAAACTGCTCGCTCAAATGCATAAAATTCTCGATGAGGATGAAGAAAACAAGAACTATGGGGTGAGGCGTATGCAGATAGCACTTGAACAACGGGGCATTAAGCGTTCATTGTCGACGGTAAGACGCGCGATGGCACGAGGAAATCTGCTGCATGAAGACAGAAAAAGCCCTGACGGTCTTACAAAAGCCGACAAAAAGGCGATGAGACCGCAGAATATCATCAAACAAGACTTTAGTGCACAAGAGCCTTTGAGAAAATTGCTGACGGATATAACTCAGATACCATGCAAAGATGGAAAGCTGTACGTATCACCTCTTTTTGACTGCTATAATGGGGAGATCATTTCTCTTGCAATGGACACAAACATGAAAAAGGAACTATGTATAAAAACGATAACGGAGGCATACAAGAATTTTGATATACCAAGTGGAGCGATAATTCACAGCGATTGCGGAAGCCAGTATACAAGCGATGAGTACAAAAAGACGCTCGGACAGCTGCATGCGGTGCAGAGTATGAGTGGAGTTGGGAAATGCTGGGATAATGCCCGGATGGAAAGCTGGTTTGCAACGCTGAAAAAGGAAAAGATCTATCAGCTTGATACAACAAAACTGACCGTGGAGGAGGTCAAGACAATCGTCTGGAGATACACGTTTGCTTATTACAACACGAAACGTATCACGACAGTAAATCCCGATGGCTTACCTCCACTGGTATACAGGAAAACAGCAGCTAAAAAAAGTGCTGCTTAAATACATTTGGGGTATTTAGGCACTGCACTAATATTGACTATTCCAATCAATTACTTGCTGATATTGAACGAAATGGCAATGATGGCATAGGCCATCCTGAACCCTTAAAAGGAAATCTGAGTGGTTATTGGTCCCGAGCAATAGATGAGAAACATCGTCTCGTTTATAAAATTGAAGATGGACTGATTAAAATTATTCAGTGTAAAAATCAACAACCCCGACGCAGAGCATCGGGGTATGTTGTTCTTATAAGGTGGTTGCAGTCGGCTTTCATACCCTTTATTACGGCGCAGAGCGCAGGGGGATGAAAGCCTCCGCACGAATCATTATAATGATAAATAAAATAGCTTCCTGTATTACACTAGTAAGAACCAAGGGGTACTGTCTGTAAAGCGTTTCTTCAATTTAGTTTTCAAGTATTTCGGTTTTCCAATCCTTAATCGTCCTCGTCTCTTCGCTAAAGCTCGTCCCAATCAGCACAATCTTCTTTCCGCTTGTCTTATACTGTGCGGCGTAGGCATTCTCTTTGATCTGCTCAAGTGCATCTTCCGCACTGCCGCTACCGGAGAGTTTAAATTCGAAAAGATAGATACTATCAGCAGTGTATACCGCACAGTCCGCACGACCGGTACTACAGTGCACTTCCGTCTGTACAAACTGCCCCATCAGTTTAAAGATGAGATACACCGCTGTCTGGTAGTTTTGTTCCCGCAATTTCAGCTCTTTATTACTAAAGTTGTCATACGAGATACCGGCGATAAGCGACTGCATCCGTTCCATAAAGCCGTTTACATTCCCTTTGCGGACATCTTCCACAAACTGCCATACTGATTTTCCCGTCTCACCAAACGGTACCGCAGCGTAAGCTGGCAGCAGATTCTCCAAGAAACCGTACCGGACTTCATCATTGGGAAAGCCCAATCGATAGAGCCGTGCTTCTTTAATGTATTCTTTAATGGTTAAATAGCCCGACTGGAATAAAATGGGGAACGGCTCTTGTGCAATGGCTCGGTATGTTTGCAACTCCGATTCAGTGAGTACAACCTGTCCATCCAAGTCAGGGATAAAGTAGTGTGCTTCTTTGAGAAAATTCACTAAAAACGTCGGGGTTCCCGTTTCAAACCAGTAACTTCCAAATCTTTCCTTTGCAAACGCATTTAATAAGCTAAAGGGATTATACATGCCTTCCCCTGCAGGTGCAAAACAGTATCCGTCATACCATTGCTGCAAGGCAGTCAATGTTTCCGGATAGGTTAAGTCTTGACTATCGGCGAGCACTTGTATTTCAGGTTGAAAATTTGCTTCCAATTCTTTTTGGGATATACCGCAAATGCCCGCATAATGTTTCTCCAGCGATATATCCCGGAGGTTATTCAGATCACTGAAAATACTGATTTTGCTGAATTTGGTAACACCGGTTAAAAAGGCAAAACGGATGTATTCATCACAGGTTTTAATGACGGAGTAAAAAGCTTTGAGTTCGTTTCGGTATTGCTCGTTCAAGGCTTCATTTACGCCCATCGTTTGCAGGAGCGGTTTGTCGTATTCATCAACAAGAATAACTACTTGCTTGCCGGTCTGCTTAAAAAGAGCCGCAGTAAGCAATCTAAACCGATCTTCCGGTGCTGCGGCTGTTTTTGGTATAGAATAATGGGCTTCCCATTCGTCCAGATGGAGGTTTAAAATATCTACAAGCGCCTGCTCATCCGTATAATTTTTTGTATTAAAATCAAGATATAGTACCGGATATTCCTGCCATGCGGGTCTGTTTTCCAATACTGCTTGTTCTTCTTCAGCCTTTTCAAGATACAAGTCTTTGAACAGCTTTTTTTGCCCACGGAAGTACGCAGATAATGTCGAAAGGAACAAACTCTTGCCAAACCGCCGTGGACGGCTGAGGAAATAGACCTTACTGCTATTTATTAGCCGAAAAAGGTATTCTGTTTTATCCACATAGAGAAAACCTTTTTCCCGTAAATCTTTAAAACTCTGTATACCTATCGGCAATTTTCGTGGAAAACTCATGCAATAAGTATAGCAGGATTTGTCCTATCTGGCAATTTAGCGACTTTTGAAAATATACGGCGTATACACTGCGCGGCATCATTACAAGTGTACTTGATTATCTAACGATTGACAGTTTGCCGCACGTTATGAGAGAATCCAATCGATTACAAGAGTATCAAAAACTTTGGGCAGCACATAAACGCCTTGCTCTAAGTTATATATTGAGAGAGTTATATGAGACTTTGGCATCAAGATATGATTAACAAACTCCCGCGTCAACAGCTGTTGGGACAACATAGAGAGTGTTGTGCCTTGCGCGGAAACGGCTGGGGCAGGCAGCATGCAACTGTCAATTATGTTTTTCGTTATTCACCCTATCTCCTTTATTGTTATCACCGACTCATTATGGCAGAGATGAATCGGCGAGGCTACAGGGTCAGTCCGGAGTGGTTGGACAAAGACTATCGCGGCAAAAGATGTCCGGCATATAACAATTTAGCCGTCATCGAAGTACCCGGCCCCATATATACCGAACATGATGATTGCTATTATCGTGAGTGTCTCAAGAATTTGGAAACCAAGGGAATTCATTTGGATTAATATTGCGGGGCTCCATTATAAAAAGAAAGTCATTGTTCATGGCTTTTTTCTTCGGAGGTTTCCCTCACTGCGTTCGGGTCGCTACGTCCGCTGTTCCGCTATCGCTCCAGATTAAGAATATGGACGAGCAGACCATATTCTTAATCGTACAAATAGCACCCTAAAATGCAACAGTTGAACAAAGTGTGAACTTTGGAAACTGTTGCATTACGCCGTTTCGGAAAGAAATACGGAACGGCTTACAATCAGCGATGTTTCGCGGCAGCGCGAAAGTCAATAGTAAAATAGGAATGAATACTCAAATTCGGCACATAAAAGCCGAGAGCTTTCATCGCGCGGATAAATTCTTTGCGTATTGAATCGTAGCCGATTGCTCTATCGTCTCTTGTGCTATTATAGAATAAGAAAGCTGTTCAGTAGTAGAAAAGAGCTGTATTGATTGATCGATTGTTAAAATGGGCTTTATCGCACATTCTCCTTTCGGCCGATGAATTTGCGGAGATATATCAGTATCGAGTAATCCTTCTTTATAGGCGAACTTAACCGTCTGCTGGAGCCATTCACTTATTTTCTTGAGGCTGCTTACTTTAAGAGAGCCCAAAAGGGAGACGAGAAATTTATTGATGTCTTTTGCCGTTACTGTATGAAGCGGGATATTCTTAAAATACGGGCATAAACGCTTTTGCAGCATATAGCGTATTTTTTGAAACCGTGTTTTCCCCGGAAGAAGTTTTTCCTGTACGCCTTCCTCACGGAGGGTGGCAATATAGGGGGAGCATTTCCAATCCCAAAAGGTTAAAGTGTAATCGACGAATGAAAGAGATGAATGACTATTTATGGGAAGCTCTGATGTAAGCGAGGCGGTAAAAGCTGAGCTGTGCCGCAGGAAGAACAACTTGGATTTACAACAGCTGCTTGAAATAACGCAATACTTGCAGCGTAAACTTATCTCTATGGCTCAGCCTTGGGCATAGATAGCTACGGTTAAATTTTTACGTGAGTAAATACGCAAGAAAACTTTTCCGGCTTTGCTTTTGCAGTTCTTTTTGCGCACGGATTTTCCATTTAAAAGCAGTGCTGCATCAGAAGCAGATAAAAGCGTGCCGTATGTTTTTTTCCATATGGTGAAGCGGCAGCCGGTAACGGGATACTGATTACAAGAGAATACTTTTTCCATCGTTCAAAGACATCTTTAATAAGCGGAGCGTTAACACTTCCCATCACACGGCTTGGAGTGCGGGGGATAAGAGAGTCATTGATACTTTTCATAGAGTGTTTGTGCAATGGCAAGGGTTTGATCGGAAGAAAGGAAAAGAGAAGAAAAGGCAGCACGTTGTAGTGCACTTAAATTAAAAATGAGCGGAGGAATTTCTTTTTTTTGTTCTTGTTTTATTTCTTGTACGACTACCGGTTTTTTGAAAACCGGTCAGGAGTAAAACAGTCGTTTTGAAAAGCAGTTGTAATTAAGGCGGCTTCATTTTTTTTATAGGCCTTTGCAGTGAAAATAGCCTCACTTGAGGCTATTTTCACACTGTACTCACAATAAGGAGTTGGGATAAAGTCGGCGATTTCTTTTCCTCGTCTGAATATTTCGGCAAGTACGGCTGTCTGCACTCTTCCGATCGAAAGGAGTGTTTTTGCATGGAGGAATAACAGACGGGAAATATTGATTCCGACAAGCCAATCGGCTTTTTGGCGGGCATAGCCTTGACGAGCGATTTTTTTTTGACGCTTCAATTTTTTTAAAACGTATTGTGTGAGGGATAATCGGCAAATCCGAAAGGCTCCACTTTTTATAGTGTACTTCATAATCTTTAGGATCGAATGCTTGAAAAAAGTGTCCGAGACAATTGGTAATAAGATAGCGGCTGTTTCCATAGTAGGAGCCGGTAAATAGAACAGTGAGGGCGTGGGCAAATGCTTTAGCGACGGAAGGTTTTTCAGTTAAAATAAAAGTCATAAAAAGAATATAAGTTATTACAAAGATAACATCAATATAAGGTATTGTGAAGATAACATTAATATGATATACTCACAGGTGTCCTGAAGAGGCAAGATAAAGGAATGTAAATAAGTTCTTTTTTGGAATATTTAGGAAGGTGTTATTA
The DNA here is from genome assembly GCF_000412995.1 of Treponema vincentii F0403. Lineage (NCBI taxonomy): Bacteria > Pseudomonadati > Spirochaetota > Spirochaetia > Treponematales > Treponemataceae > Treponema > Treponema vincentii. The sequence continues at coordinate 2,331,492 of NZ_KE332512.1, forward strand.
TCACTTGTATGAAAGGAGCAAAAGATGAGTAAGAAAAGTGAATTTATACGAGGCAAACCGACTCGAAAAAAAATAACAGTTATTATGGGTATCCTTAATTTTGTTATTCCGGTTATCACCGTAGTCGGCGGCTTTTGGTGGAGTACACAAGTTTTCGCACGCCTTATGCGCTATAACCCGCATATTGTCAGGTATCCGTTATTTCGCTTTCCTTCAGGATATCCGGTGTATAATCCGTTTGTGTACTTCGGCTGTTTCATCAAATACTTTCTTCGTCCCGGCTTTGATGTGTATTTGTTCCGCTCAATAAAGCCGGCGCTCATTGGAACAGCAATCGCGATCGGTTTTATTATTCTGTATGTCATCCGTTCATTGAGACAAAAAGAAGTATACCTATACGGAACGGCGCGATGGGCTACGAAGAAGGATTTAAAGAATGCAGGGATGTTCCGTGAAACCGGTGTCGTATGCGGGCAGACGGCAGATGCTAAAATCAGTGCCGAGTACAATGCAAAAGATGATGCTGTACGCCTTAAAACAATATCCGAAGGCAAGAAGCTCTTATGCCATTCGGGAAAAACCAACACCCTCTGCCTTGCTCCGACGCGGAGCGGGAAAGGCGTATCGGTTATTATCCCAACGCTATTGAACTATCCGCATAGTGTTATTGTGTTTGACCCTAAGGGAGAAAACTGGAATATCACCGCAGGCTTTAGAAAGCAGTTTTCACACTGCCTTAAATTTTCCCCCATCTCACGGGATACCCTTAGGATAAATATTATCGATGAGATACGCGACGGGGACTTTATGTATAGTGATGCGAACCTTATTGCGGATATTTTGTTTGCAGGTGATAACGCCAAAGATTCAGGGACGGAACAATTCTTTAATAATAGCGCCAAAGATTTTGTTACCGGTGTCATTTTGCATGTGAAGTATTCCGACCGTTATCCTGCAAAAAATCTTACTACGGTGTTACGGCTCATATCGGAGTCAAATGCCTTTTTCTCACAAGGACAAACGGAAACCGACATTAAAAATCCGCTTGTCGAGGCGATGCTCAAAGATCTTCACAGCGGCAATAAAAGTGCTTGTAAGACAATCTCCGGATGCGCAAATAGACTTTCAAAAAATCCGAAAGTACAAGCAGACGTCCTTTCAACGTGTTTTTCAAAATTGCAATTATTTGAAGATCCGCTTATCGAAAACGCGACATGTGCAAGCGATTTTTCAATTGAAGATTTTATTTCAACAAAGACCCCAATATCATTGTATCTGACGGTGCCGTATGCGCATATCAAACGGATTGCACCGGTATTCCGCTTACTCATTGAATTTATGCTCAGGAAATTTTCTGAAGGGGAAACACAGTATGGAGCGGTTAAACTGCCTGAAGATTTACTTTTCATTCTCGATGGGTTTCCGATACTCGGCTATTTTCCGTTTCTTGCAGAAACGATGGGTGTTCTTGCAGGTTATGGGGTACGTTTCTTAATCATCTGCCAGGCAATGAATCAGTTGGTGAAATTATATGGACAGGAACATCCGTTTTTAGACCACTGTGAAAACACGATTGTTTTCAGGCCGAGAAAACCCAGTGATGCGAAAGTCTTTACCGACTTACTCGGTAAAGAATCGGTTGTGCATGAAAACATTTCACAATCAGGAAGGAGGTTCGGCCCGCTTGATAACCGCAATCTTGCCGCACAAGATATACAGCGGGATTTAATGAATCCGGACGAGCTTACAAAACTTGATTGGAATTCACTTCTTTTAATTAACAACGGCATGCCGTATATCGGAAAGAAAGTGGTCTACTTTGACAGTCCTCGCTTTAAAGATCGTGCCAATATGAGTGTACCGCAAAAAAGGAAAGACCTTTTAAGCGAATGTGTAAACCTTCCATCTAATAAGGGAATCGATATTTTAGCACGGTCAGCTGAAGTTGAAAAAGCCATGCAAAAAGACACACCGCTTTTTTTAATGAGCAGGCAGGATGTACGTAAGAGGAAAATCACGCTGGAAAATGCAACACTTGCCGATTTTCTCGAACCACTTCCGCAAGAGAGGGAACGACATTTTTGCGATCCTGCCGATCCCCCTATTGAAGAATTAAAAAGAAGAATTAGTATGTTAGAACTGCAAATGGCCGGTGAGAGTGAAAATGAATGGGAGAATCAAGATCATGAGGTCTTCTAAAATTGTAAGAAGGCAAAAAGATGAAAGGCAAAGGGAATACGATGAAAAAGGCAAATAAAACATCAGTGACAACTTTTTCAGGAAGAAAAAAGAAGTTTATTACTACACGAGTTGATCAGAAATTGTATGAATTGCTTCAGCTGAAAAGTAAAGAACAGCGTCAGTCGCTTTCCGATATTGTTCGTGACGCACTTGCACTCTATGTTACGCAAGAAGTGAATGATAAAAATTTATTCTATGATGCAATTTCTCAAGTGAAAAGTCTCCTTTATTTTCTTGAGCAAAGCAATGCAGTGGAAGAAAGCCATGAATAGATGATATGAGCGATGATGATATTCGATTGAAACGGTAATATGATAACTTGTGGTCGGAGAAGCGACCGGAAGTGGGAAAAGCACATTTTTAAATGCCGTGTTACACAAAATCGCTTCGGCAATGCGTATGAAGTCGCGCCGTATTATTTTCGGGGGATTACGTTACGGCATGTCACTAATGATCTCTTGAAGGCATGGTAGACCGGGCATCCGGCAAATGCTACGACTATTCATGCAGAAAGCGCACCGCTCATGCTTGCACGTATCCAAGGGCTTTTACGGGAAGTCATTATCGGCTCATTACCTCCTGTATCGGATGCAATACACGTATGTGTGCATTTGACTGCAACGGAAACGGGACCAAAGGTCAACGAAATACTCGATACGTCGATAAGCGGACTTGATGAATACGTCAAGGAAATGCAGCGCATTTCTTCATGATGATATTGAAGGTATAACCGTAATGTATTATAGTATTATAAACTGTACGGTCATAAGGTCTGCGCTATCACAGATGCGGTCGGTATATGGGCAGATAACGGTGGCGGAGCTCCATATCAATGAAGTATTCAATGTGTCGATAAACAGCACGTTTTTTATAATGGCATTAATGTTATGACATTGGCCTGTTGTAAAATATCGCGTGCTGTAATTTTAAGGAGTGTGACGAGCCGGGGCTCATAAAAAAATATGTACCGTTGATGATCGATGTTTTGCGTTTTTAAAGTGCCGACGAAATAGTTAACTTCTTCTTCGCTGGAAATGAAAAGATTGCAAACCAGATCGGGCTTTTAGTAGAACTGTGTCGTTTCTGTTATGTGCGTAGTAGAGATGATGAGGCGAACCTTTATATGGCAAAAGTTATAACATATTTATGTATTCCAATTCGACAGTACACGGAAAAGAAAAAACACAATATCAACGGATTGGCTGTGAAATGGAAGATGAAACCGGAAAACGTTTTATCATTCTTGACCGCTTCATCGCCCTTTCAGGGCTTCCTGATTTTTCGAACGGGAAATATAGCGATTCAGTTTTGGTATCGAAATTTTCGGTAAAGAAAAAAGGAGAAGCTGAGATTGAGACAAGTTTTGAAAGTGAAGAAGTCGATAACGGCATCTTTTAAACCTATTTGATACGAAACAAACGGAGTGTATTGAATAGTCAATGCGCTCCGTACTCGTAAGATGTGGAGTGCGAAAAAATGGAAATGATAAGTGATTATTCAATACCAAGGTACTTTTTTTTCTCATGCGATTACTCGCAAAGAATGATCCATATTTATTGGATATTCTTTTTGATTCGGGTTTACAACAGGATATTTACTATGGATAGCCTTAATCTACCTCTATCAAATTATGCTCTGCAAAGTGTGCCGCACCGGTCTTAACATCACTACTCCTGCCGTTTTTCATAGATGAACCAGAGGTCTGGATCAATCCAGTGCCGTAAGGCGCGTATAATAGAATATGAAGGAAAGCCAAAAGTTTTCCTGGTCTTCAAGTTATAGAGCTGATCATAATTAATGCCGTTTTTAGCACACCATGAGTAAGTAAGCGGCTCTAAGTGTTTATACCCTGCTGAATGTTTCCTCACGATTCGGTAATCATCCGGGCCGGTAAAGTACTTTTGCTCGGGTTTTGCTTCTGCCGTCGAGGTTACCCACCAAGAAGGTGGAATAACATTCCGTAAGCGAAACATCATCTCGTAGGTCGGTTTTGTCACACCGGTAATACTTTTAAAAAAAGTGATGTACTCAAGTCCATTCTCAAGCGCAAAGGAGCGAATGCTCCTTCCTCTATTTTTTACAAATTGAACTGCATACAGTTCGCTTTTATCTTCAGCGGGGTTGGTTGCTTCTGCAACAGGCTCTTGTGTAAGGTACTGTATCAAGGCCTCTTCGATAATCTTTGATTGCGAAACACCGGTCTCTTGTTCTTTCTTAAGCAGTTTATCATAGAGTTTTTTCTTTATATTTGCACTTATTTGTTCCATCGTAGTGTTCCTTCAAACATGCTATTCATCGTAAACCTCTTTTCTGTGCCCGATATCAATCACAAAAATACAAAGTTCCTTGTCTTTTAGTTGACATAAAATTCTGTAATCACCAACTCGATAACGCCAAATCCCACGTAAATTACCAACAAGCAATTTTCCACGAGAACGAGGATTTTCAAGTTGAGAAACAGCTGTCATAAAATCAATAATACGCTTTTGAATAGCATTATCCAATTTCTGTAATTGCTTAAAAGCCTTGTCTGAGAAAGTAACTTTCATAAATCAAGTTTCTCACGAACTTCATCAAGTGAATAAGTCTTTTTATCTCCTTTCTGAAACTCTGCCCAAGCAGCAGCAGCAGTCTCATAATCTTCTTGGTCTTCCAGGCATTCAAGAATAAATCTCTCAACTGCCTTATTCAAAAACCAACTTCTTGTACAACCTCTCACCTTACACAAAGCGTCAACTTGATTAAATAACTGCGGCTTAGCACTAAAACTCATACTTACAGTATTTCTAACACCCATAAAACTCCCTTTAGCCCCTTGACACAGTGCTATTATCTGATACTAAAAATGTTGTTTTTTTTAATAATTTTATTAAAAATATTAGAATTGTTCATATTTGTCAAGCAGTATGGGTTAAAACAACGCTTATTTGTCGGACAAATATCATATAATTTTTGCGTCAATAATTGACACAGGGTAATGCTATCGACTTGATGAAATTAATAACTTTTGCCGGAGAAAATTTGAATTTGGGGAGGTAATGATATTATGCTTCACTTGGAAAAAGTAAATGGAAAAAATGTATGGGAAATAACTAAATTACATATATCAGAGACACAAAAGGATTTGTTGCTGCAAATGATGCAAATATTGTTGGCTGTCATTATTTTTCAAGAATTTCAGTTTTCCAATCCTTAATCGTCTTCGTCTCTTCACTAAAGCCCTGTTAAAGATGTACATCCTTGTACATCTTTAATGATGAGTTTCAACTAATACTGAAACTCATTACTGCGTAGAACCACCGCCCTCCATGGCGGACCGGTGCAGGATCTATCATAGCTGTTCTACTTTCCAATCCTGAATAGTCCGCGTTGCTTCCTCAAATCCTGCACCGATAAGCACAATCTTCTTCCCGTCCGTCTTATACTTTGCAGCGTAGGCGTTCTCTTTGATTTGCTCGAGTGCATCTTCCGCACTGCCGTTGCCGGAGAGTTTAAACTCGAAGATGTAAACAGTATCGACAGTAATAACCACGCAATCAGCGCCAAAACTATACATCCGTGTATAGTTTTGGCTGCGAGATGATATGTTTTTACTTGCCGGTAGATGTGGTACTCTTATCCGACGGGATAAGGGGGCAGGCAGCAGGTTGTGCCGAAACGTGAGGAAATCTTGAACAAAGATAAACCTCGGTGGCGAGATTAACCTAAACCTGCTGCCGTAAATCAAAATGCGGCCGCACCGCTAACGGTGCGTACCGCGAATAGGAGTTACGGTAGTCCAAAAACCGGTAAAAGCTCCCTGTTCCCTATTTTATACCACAAGGAGTGTCGTATGCAAGGGACTGGAAGATGGATCGGATTGGATTTGAGTAAAGAAACGTATGAAATGCGTTACTTTGATCAAAAAGGGAAAGTCGCAGGTTCGGGAGGGCTGACAACAAAAGTCGGAAGAGCAAAACTGTATGCAAAGTTAAAATCGGAAGATATTGTCGCGATGGAAGCGAATAGTCTTGCGTTTGTAATGGAGCAGGAGATGAGAACAATTGGCTGCACAGTAATAATCTTAAACGCATCGCAGCTATCGGTAATCTATGCCAGTACGAAGAAAACGGATAAGGAAGATGCGGTAAAGCTTGCACGGTTAATAAAGATATATGAAAAAGAGGATTTACCGACCGTAGATGTGCCGACGGATAAGGAATGGTATCGGAGAAAACTCATCAAAGAGTACAAGACACTAAAAGCTGACCGGACACGGGAAATCAATCGGCTGCATGCGTTATTCGTACAATGTGGGATAACAACGATAAAACGCAGTAATGTGCAAACCGATGTAAATCGGCAGGAAGTGTTGCCGCAGCTTTTTGATTATGAAGCAAGGCAAGCGAAACGAGTGTGTGCCAGACTTACGGTATTGGATGCACAGATAGAAGAGCTGGATCAGCTGATAAAAAAGGAATGTAAAGAAGATGAAGATATCCAACGATTGCAAACGATACCGGGAGTCGGAGATAAGACAGCGCTCGCCTTTGCCGCTTATGTCGGAGATGGAAAGCGCTTTAATAATGGAGATCAAGTGTCCAATTACTTAGGGATAGTGCCGCGGGTTGATTGTTCGGGAACGATAAACAAGTATGGGCATATTACAAAGAAGGGAAATGGAGTCGTAAGGTCATTGCTCTATCAAGCAGCATGGGCAATAGTACGGAGTAAACGCGGGGGAGCTTTAAAGGCAAAGTATTTTTATATGACTGAACATGGGAAGGGGAAGAAGATATCGATAACGGCGATAGCACGGAAGATGGCAAAATTATTGTACGTAGTAATGAAGAATAAACAAATGGTATATCAAGAGATGCCTGCCCCCTCCTTACGAGCGGGATAACATAGGTATGTGAAACAGGGAATTACAGGGACGGGAGCGGTCGAAGCAGAAAAAAACTAAAAAGTTTTGCTCTTCTGCTTGACAAAAAACATAGGAGTTTCGGCGGAGCCGAAACATCGCTGCTGCGTGGAACAACCGCCATCCATGGCGGTACTGTAGCAGTGGACTTCCGTTTGCACAAATTGCCCCATCAGCGCAAAGATGAGGTACACTGCTGTCTGGTAGTTTTGCTCCCGCAATTTCAGCTCTTTACTGCTAAAGTTGTCATAAGAGATACCGGCGATAAGCGCCTGCATCCGTTCCATAAAGCCGTTCACATCACCCTTGCGGATGTCCTGTACAAAGCGTCCTACCCATACACCTGTTTGACCGAACGGCACATCGGAATACGCAGGCAGCAGATTCTCAAAAAAGCCGTACCGCACTTCATCATTCGGAAAGCCAAGCCGATAGAGCCTGATATCGCTTATGTACTCCTTTATTGTCAGATAGCCGGCCTGAAAGAGAATAGGTAACGCATCTTGTGCTACCGCCCGATAGGTCTGTAATCCCGATTCATCGAGCTCAACATTTCCATCCAAGTCGGGGATAAAGTAGTGTGCTTCTTTGAGAAAATTGACCAAAAACGTCGGCGTCCCCGTGCTAAACCAGAAGCTTTTGATCTCTTTATAATCAAAAGCATTGAGGAGACTAAAAGGATTGTACATTCCTTCCCCCGCAGGATGAAACAGATAGCCGTCATACCATTGCTTTAAGGCTGCGATTGCCTGCGGATAATCAAGCCCTTGTCTTTCGGCAAGCGCTTGGATTTCAGGTTCAAAATTATCTTCCAACTCTTTTTGTGTGATACCGCAGATACCGGCATACGTTTCATGTAAGCTGATATCTTTCAGATTATTCAGATCACTAAAAATACTAATCTTGCTGAATTTGGTAACACCGGTTAAAAAGGCAAAGCGGATATATTCATCGCAGGTTTTAATGACGGAGTAAAAAGCTTTGAGTTCGTTTCGGTATTGCTCATTCAAGGCTTCGTTTACGCCCATCGTTTGCAGGAGCGGTTTGTCGTATTCATCAACAAGAATGGCTACTTGCTTGCCGGTTTTTTTCATACGCACGCTTTAAAAGTCCTTCGAAGCGTTTTGGAGGCGTCTCTTCAATAGCTTCTTTCCCATAGATATCTTCAAGCCACGATAAAAAGATATTGAGGTTTTCTGTTAAGGCGGCCATACAATTATAGTTACCGGTATTAAAATCAAGATAGCATACCGGATATTCCTGCCATGCAGCTCTGTTTTCCAATACAGCTTGTTCTTCCTCAGCCTTTTCAAGATACAAGTCTTTGAACAGCTCTTTTTGTCCGCGGAAATATGCTGCCGATGTTGAAAGAAAGAGACTTTTTCCAAACCTCCTCGGACGACTGAGGAAATAGACCTTACTGCTGTTTGCTAGGCGAAAAAGGTATTCTGTTTTATCCACGTAAAGGAAACCTTTTTCCCGTAAATCTTTAAAACTTTGTACACCGATCGGCAATTTTCGTGGAAAGCTCATGCAATGAGTATGACAGGATTTTTCCTATCTGACAATTTCAATGTTCGTCCACAGCCTTTCTAAAAGTCAAACGATGGTGCAAGGATATCAATGTAAAAACTCTCTTGTCTTTTTTTTCCGTTTGCTGTATATTAACCTGAATAAGCAACCTAGACTAGAATAATTACTACAGAGGTTATGTAAGTGATTGTATTTAAAAGACTTACTACAACAAAATTGAATAGAATTTTTTTATGTTTTAGCGAAGATTTAACTGCTACGGCGACTGCAAGAATTACCGGCGTAAACAGGAATACCGTAAACCGCTATTTTACCGGTATTCGAGAAAAAATAGTACGGCACAGCATCGCCGAATATAATGAAGTAATGAACGGAATAAAGGCGGAAACGCTTCGTTTTGAAGCAAAGACTGTGTTGGGAAAACGGCTCAAACGGGTTTTGCAAGAGCGGCCGATATTAGGACTGTTACGGCGAGGAAAAAAAGTATTTATCACTGTTTTAGAAGATTTTTCTCACGACAATCTCTTAACACGGCTGCAGGAGAACCTGCATGAGCGGTATGCTGCCCTGTATGAAAATGAGACGGCACAACCGGAAGCGGTATCATTCAACGAGTATGATCAATACAGAGTGTGGTATGCCGGTGCGGAACAGGAAGGCGATGAGCACGATGCAAAGGGAATAGAGAATTTTTTGACATTTGCAAAAAAACGGCTTGCAAAATTTAACGGCTGTTCATCAAGCAATGTATTGCTCCATTTAAAAGAATGTGAGTTCCGGTACAACCACCGCGGTGAAGACCTTTTTAAATTAATAAAAAAAATCTTTCAAAAGTACTGAGTTGTACCGGTTCATTTTCAAGCAAAATTAAGTTTTCCGATTTAAAAAAGAATGAATGAAAGAATGAATACTGAAGGGGAATATAATGCAAAACAATAAAGACGGAACAAAACTCTGTTATGTAGCTTTGGCGCTTATTGCGGCGGTTACGGTATTTTTTGCCTCTATGCTGCCGAATATTATCATGGATAATGAACTTCGCCATTTCTTTCCTGAAAGTCATGAATCGTACCGGAAGTTCAATACATTAACTGAAATGTTCGGCGACCAATATGTTATGGATATTGTTATTGAAACGAACGAAGATATTATGTTGAACCGAGAAAGTCTTGCAGTAATCGGAAAAATTACCGAAGAACTGGAACAGCTGAATAATATCGTGAAAATACAGTCCATTACCAATGTCGATTTTATCACCGATGATGATGGTCATTTGAGTACCGGACAATTAATTCCGGAAGACTTTTCAGGTACTGCTGCCGAGGTACAGCAGCTCAAACAGCGGATTTTAGAATGGCCTAAGGCATATATTGGTACAATTATATCTTCCGATTTTAAAGGGGTGCAAATTATTGCTACCTTAAATTCAGATGCAACACCGCCTGAAGTCAGTACGCTTTATTATGAAACCGTTGATGTCGTCAAAAAGCATTTGGCCGCTCATGCGTCCCTCAATTACAAAATTGCAGGAGACCCGGTATTGGGTGAATATGGAAAAATATTTATGTATGCGGACTTAAAAAATTTAATTCCGCTTATTACCGTTGTGGTACTGCTCTGTCTTTTTCTTTCATTCCGCAATGCGGAAGGCACCCTGCTTCCGCTTATTACCGTGCTCATCAGTACAATATGGACAGCAGGGATTATGGCGATGATCGGGGAGCCGCTCACGATTGTTTCAAGTTGTTTGCCGGTACTGTTGATTGCAGTAGGATCTGCGTACGGTATTCACATTATCAATTATTATTATCAGCGATTGGAAAAAGAGCCGCTGATTACCGACAAGCTGCGGCATCAAGCGCTTATTAAAGAAACACTGAAAAGCGCCCGTTCTCCGGTATTACTTGCGGGAATTACTACGATTGCAGGTTTTATTTCGACTATCACCAGTCCTATCCGTCCGCTTAAATCCTTTGCGCTTTTCAGTGCTGTCGGTGTTGTAATTGCACTGTCGCTTGCCTTTGTGTTTATTCCTTCAATACTGATGATTAAATCGGTAGGTCTTATTCAGCGGCAGCAAAAACGGATGAGTCTCCGTGCCGTCAAAAAAAATGCACGCCTTGCAGCCCTCGGTATCAATAAAAAGGGCGCTACGCTCGACAGAATTTATTCTTATTTTAATAAACGGGAAGGACGGTTTGTGTTCGGTCTTTTGGTTATCGTCGGTCTTTCGGTTGTGGGCATTATGAACCTAAACATTGAATCCGCCTTTTTGGAATACTTTCCGAAAAACTCAAAGGTGCGTAATGATGTCAGTTCCATCGATACCAAGTATGTCGGCACCACAGGTTTCAGCTTAGTAATACAGGGGCAAGAAAAAGGCGATATGTGTAATCCTGCTATTTTAACCGAGATGGAAAAATTGGAAAATTACTTACAGGCAAACCATCCGGCAATCGGCAGTGTTGTGTCCTTTACCGAGTTTGTAAAACGAATGAATCAGGTGATGCATTCAAGTGCAGCGGTTCAAGAAGCTTCCGTTTCTCAAAATGCCTCGGCAGATTTTTCCGTCGGATCCGTAGGATCCATGGGCTCGAAAGAAAACGGGTCATTGGATTTTGACAGCTTTTTTGAAGATGAATCCGAAACGGTGCAAAGTACCGGCGGCGCTTCCGGCAGTGTTGAAAGTTTTTTCGATGAAGAAGAAGCCGGCAGTGAGCAAACGCGGTATGCAGAATTAGACGGAAGCGGAAATGCAGTTAATGCCGTTTTTGCCCACTACAAAAATCAGCCGCTCAATGCAGATGAAACCATTGCGCTTTTTACTGCGGCTTATGCCTCTGCAAACAAGAGCGACTTGACCGTTACCGAGTTTATGGATGCATTAAAAAAGCAGCTCAATTACCGCGGCGCCGCCTACTACGAAATACCGGCAGATATTTCAAAATATCCGGTCAGCACACAGGCGGAATTGAAAGATATCGTTACTCAGTATTTGCTTTTGTATTCCGGCTCTCTTGATGCACTGCTTGACGAAACGCTGGAACCTAAGACATGCCGAATGCAGATTATCATGCGGACGCACGATACGGGTAAAATAAAAGATGTTATCAGCGATGCGCACCGCTTTGCCGAAACGCATTTTCCCGAAGGTTATACCCTTGAAGCGGCGGGCTTGGGTGAAATGGAAGTTGCAATGACTTCGATGATTATTTCGAGTCAAGTGTCCTCTCTGGTCTTGGCGGTTGGGATAGTGTTCCTCATTTTAGCAGTGTTCTACCGCTCAGTGATTGCCGGTATTATCGGGGCTATTCCGCTTGGGGTTTCTATTTTGCTCAACTTCGGCATTATGAGCTTAACGGGAATAAACCTTGACATGGTAACGAGTTTAGTCGCCGCAATCGCCATCGGTATCGGTATTGATTACACTGTTCACTTTATGAACAACTATCATAACGAAAGAATTGCAAGCGATAATTTAACGCAGGTTACCTTAAACACGCTCCGCCATTCGGGAAAGGGAATAGCCGTCAATGCGTTTTCCGTCGGCTGCGGTTTTTTGGTTATGTGTTTTTCAAACTTTGTCGTACTCAGGTTTGTCGGATTTTTGGTTGCAACAGTAATGCTGACCAGCTCGGTTGCGTCATTAACGATTTTACCTGTTGTGCTAAATATGTTTAAACCGAAATTTATGGCTGTCAACCGATGAACTTCCGTGTACATCGGTTGACGGCGAATTTCGGCACAGCCGAAATATCGCTGCTGTTTGGAACCACCGCCATCCGTGGCGCTGTTGAACAGCGTACGTCCGTGTACACTGTTCAACGACGAGATTTGTGCACAACACAAATCTCGCTGCTGTTTGGAACCACCGCCATCCGTGGCGGTATTGATAGGAGGAAAAATGAAACACTTACTGAAAACAGTTTTGATACCGCTGTTTGCTGCCGGTATCCTTGGGATGCTTGCTGCAGAAGACGGTACTGCAATCGTACAAAAGTCGCTTGATGTAAAGCGTCCGTTGTTTACTCATAGCGCAGTAAAAATGGCGCTCATTGATTCAAACGGAAACACGGAAGAGCGTATGCTTGAAGAGTGGGCAAAAGACCCGGGTGATAAAACCGGCGCTGCCGTTATTGCATTCCGTAAACCTGCTTCGGTAAAAGATACGCGCTTTTTACAGATTGTGAACAAAGACCGGGCAAACGATAAATGGATTTATCTACCTGCGCTCAGGACTGTCCGCCGTATTGCAGGAGCCGAAGGTTCAAAGTCATTTATGGGTACCGATGCCGACTATGACGACCTTGAAACCAGAAAAATCGAGCAGGATACGCATACCTTGATCGGTGAAGAAACCGTTGATTCGTATCAGTGCTGGAAAGTTGAATCGGTACCGGTTGATCCGAAAAGCAGCCGGTATTCAAAAAAAATTGCCTACATTGACAAGGCTACTTCCGTACCGGTGAAGGCGGAAATGTACGATAAAAAAGGAAAACTTTTAAAGGTACTGCACATAGAAACACTGGAACAAAAGCAGGACTATTGGATTCCAATGAAGAGTAAGCTTACCAATGTGCAAACCAATCATAGTACCGTGCTTGAAATTTTAAAAATAGAAATAGACAAGCCCATTGACGACAAGTTGTTTACTCAAAATTTCTTGAATACGGGAAGACTGTAACAGAGAGGTGTTTACCCGCAGGGATGTGAACATTTCTGCACGGTGATTGTTATGTATCCAATAAACCTGTTCGGAAACTTCAGTTTCAGAACAGGTTTAATGTAATTGCCGCACAGCCGATGCCGGTTGTGCGCTGTCCGGAGGTTATATGAAAAAAACAATGACGCTGTGTGCGGCGCTGCTCTGCTGCACCGGGATGTATCTTTTTGCGCAAGATTCTTTTTTTGATGATGCCGATACGGTAGAAAGCACAAGTACAAACGAAGGTATGTCCGCCGGCAATTCCAAAAACGGTTCAGGTAATTCCGGTGCCATCGATTTCTCAGGTTTTGCCAATCTGGGAATACGGATGTACCCGCATAAAGACCTCAAGCGGATGGAAGCCCTGCCGGTGTTCGGTATTAACTTTAAATACAGCGGCGCAAGGACGGAACTTGATTCTCATTTTAAATGCAATGCCCTCACCATTGCCGACTATCCGCTTGATCTTATTGATGAATTTACCGTCCGCGCTTACTTAGGCGACTTTGTACTTTCAACCGGAAAGATGAAACTCGTATGGGGGCGCGGCGATATGATCCACGTTCTGGACGTTTTTAATGCGAATGATTTTACCGACTTTACCATTCCCGCCTATATTGACCGCCGCATTGCGGAGCCGATGGTGCACCTTGCCTACAATGCGCCCATCCCGCTCAGGCTGGAAGCGGCATGGACACCGCTGATGACGCCTGACCGTTTTTCTCTAAAAGGCGCATGGGTGCCGCCCCAAATCACTGAAATAAAACAGAATGCCAAAGCCTCGCTTAATGAAGCTATTTCCAATCCCCGCATATCCCAGATCTTTAATGAAAGCGCTTTACAAAAAGCGCTGCACGACCCCATTTCAAAAGAGCTGAAAAATATCACTTCTCATATTCCTCCTTCAATCACTATTGATATGAAGGACATAGTGGCTAAGTTGGACGAGGCAGCGCTACTTAATGGTATAAACAATCTTGTCAAAGGGGAAATAAAAAAACTGTTGGTAAATCTTGGAAAGCAAAAACTTAATTTTTCAATAACTGAAATAGCCAACAAGATACTGCCGCCCAAACCGGACGGTTCTCAGTACACAGAAGCTGAAATTAAGACACTTTTGGCAGGGGAACCTTTTTTAACGGAAGTTACCACTCGTATTGCAAAAGAAATTGCAGGAACCGCTCAAAAGGCGGAAACGGAATTGCTTTCATCCTTAATAAAAGCCGGTACAATTATAGAGAATTTCCAATTTGATGAGTGTGCAAAAATCGGTATGAATGCCTTTATGCCCGATATGCATCAAATAAAATACGGGCAATACGGACTACGCCTTTCGGGTTCTGCAGGGGCTGTCGATATGGCGTGTCAATATTATTACGGACATTACAAAACCCCGTCGATCAATGTAGAAAAAATGATAACGTATGCAATGGAAGGTAAAAATATCCGTGAGTGTGTGTACTATGATCCGGTGCATATCTTCGGTGCGGATTTAGGGGCTGCGATTGCAATGTTCAATTTTAAATCTGAAGCCGCCTACTACATGACCGAAGACTTTAAAGGAACCGATCCGGCAGTACATAACAACAGCTTTCAATGGGTGTTGGGTTTTGACGTGGATATTCCGCTTAACAACCTTAATTTGAATGTACAAAATATCGGCTCGCATATCATCGGTTTTAAAAACGTCAGGCAGAATAATAAAAGCGGCAAGATGGATATGGATTGGAACACTGCGGAAAAATCGACAAACAATAAACTCGTTTTCAATGTTTCGGACTCGTGGCTGCATGAAACTTTAACCGATTCCGTTACAGTGATTTGGGGTATTGAGCATAATGATGTTGTGGTAATGCCTAAGATAAAATATAAAATTAAGGACGAATTTTATGTTGAAGGCACGGGAGCTTATATTTACGCAAAAGATAAGAAAAGCGAGTTTTCTTCGTGGAAAAATAATCACTTTGCGCAAGTTAGTTTTGAATATAAATTTTAAACGAGCGTTGGGAGTTTGCAAAGAAACTCAGGTATAGATTTTTGGAAGATGCCCTATCTCCTTTATTGTTATCACCAACTCATTATGGCAGAGATGAATCGGCGAGGCTACAGGGTTAGTCCTGAGTGGTTGGACAAAGACTATCGCGGCAAAAGATGTCCGGCATATAACAATTTAGCCGTCATCGAAGTACCCGACCCCATATATACTGAACATGATGATTGCTACTATCGTGAGTGTCTCAAGAATTTGGAAACCAAGGGAATTCATTTGGATTAATATTGCGGGGCTCCATTATAAAAAGAAAGTCATTGTTCATGGCTTTTTT